>CAMTOT010000333.1 GCA_947074165.1 uncultured Bacteroidales bacterium | reverse complement strand
TGGTTGGGAGATTCTTGAAAAGGTATTGGATAACCTCTTTTTTCTGCATAAAAAACAGGCGGTCTAAACTTGTCAGACAGCCTGTTTTTATTTGCCATAAGTTATAATACGAAAAGAATAATATCTTTTTTGATTATAAACCAGCTTTATACATATATATTATTTTCTTCCACGTTTGCGTAACTGCTCCATATACGGATCATTATTAAGAATATTTTCCAATTCAGATAACGAGATATTAATACGTTCGTTATCTCTTATTGATTTGGCGTTTGTAAGATATTTTATAGCAAGCGTAACATTTCCATCAATTATTAAATCACGTTTCACGTAATACTCGGCATATTTTTCTTCGGAAACGTCATCTTTCAATTTCATACTCTGCTCAAGAGCAGCAATATCAGATTTTGATTTTATATAATAGTAATTACCAAGAAAGGTATTAGCCTGATAATGACCGGGATCCTTACTAAAGATATATAAATAGACATCTCTTGCATTATCAGCTTCTCCTTTTGACAGATATGCTTTAGCTTTCATATTATACCATAGTAAATTGTCGGGTTCAAGCTCAATATACTTATCACAAAGGCGGATAACATCTTCAGATTGTTTCAGAAACAGATAATATTTTACCAGCGAATATCTTAAAGAGTCCTTCTTATGAGGAAGCATCTCCTCAACTACATCAACAACAGGCTCATACACATCAAACTCCCTCATTTTCACACTAAGCCGGGACACGTCATCAAGCAATCTTAATACATTGTCGCTATACTTAAATATGTGACCGCGCGCTCGTTGTACACTAAGAGAGTCGTTAGCTAAAAAATCAGCAATTATTGCTCTGGCTACAAAAGGATTATAACACACGGAGTCCTGCACAACCAGATTATACAGTGTTGCCGCGCTTTTCCATCGTTGCATTTCAAAAGCCTCATGCGCCTTATTTATCAGATCTTTAGATGCGTATTGTGAAAACGAAATAAAAATATTAAGCGTAAAACAAAGAAATAAAAAACTTAACCTCATATTTTATTATTGATTTATACAAAATTACTTCATTATTTTTTTCTGTAACATATTTTAAATTAGAATTATTACTAAAAATTAAACGAATCTTCCGCAATATTGTTCGATACGTATAAATAGTTATTTATACATTATTTTTTATAGAAAATTCATATTTTTGCAGCATCAAAAAATATCACATTTCTTCATTTAAATAAATTATTTATAACTATGGCTGTTAAATATAAAAGAATACTACTCAAGCTTAGCGGAGAATCACTAATGGGTGAAAAGCAATACGGTATCGATGAAAACAGACTTGCAGAATATGCTCAACAGATAAAAGAGATAGCGTCTCTGGGTATTGAGATTGGTATTGTTATTGGCGGAGGCAATATTTTCCGTGGACTAAGCGGCGCCTCTAAAGGATTTGACAGAGTAAAAGGAGATCAGATGGGAATGCTTGCTACTGTAATTAACGGTTTGGCACTTGGTTCGGCACTTACTGCCGCAGGTCAAAAGGCAAGAGTATTGACAGCTGTCAATATGTTTCCTATTGGTGAATATTATAGCAAATGGAAAGCTATAGAGGCCATGCAAAATGGAGAAATAGCAATTCTTACAGGAGGAACCGGATGTCCTTACTTCACAACTGATACAGGTTCGGCGCTAAGAGGTATAGAGATTGAAGCCGACGTTATGTTGAAAGGAACAAGAGTAGATGGTATCTATACGGCTGATCCGGAAAAAGATCCTACAGCCACAAAATATGATAAGATTACTTATGATGAGATCTATATAAAAGGTCTTAAAGTAATGGATCTAACCGCAACTACTCTATGTAAGGAAAATAACCTTCCTATCATTGTTTTTGACATGGATACGCCGGGAAATCTTAAAAAAGTTCTTACCGGAGAAAATATCGGCACATTAGTTTACTAATATTCTGAGGTTTAGAAACAAATTTGTAAGATTACTCTTGATTAATTATCTTTGCATTAGATTAAAAATAAAAATATGGCAGAAGTTAAAGAAATACTAGGCGCGGCTGAAGATAAAATGGTTGGCGCTATCGACCATCTTGAAGAGACGTTAGCACATATCCGTGCGGGTAAAGCTAACACTCGTATTCTTGACGGCATTTTTGTAGAATATTACGGAAGTATGGTGCCTCTTAGCAACGTTTCGACTGTTGCTGCTCCTGACGCGAGAACTTTGACAATCACTCCTTGGGAAAAATCAATGTTCCGCGAAATAGAGAAAGCACTTATCAACTCTGAACTTGGTATCACTCCTGAAAATAATGGTGAGATTATTCGTCTTGGTATTCCGCCTTTGACAGAAGACCGCCGTAAAGCACTTGCTAAACAATGTAAAGCTGAAGCTGAAACTGCTAAAGTAAGTGTAAGAAACGCTCGTCGTGACGCAAATGACGCTATTAAAAAAGCCCAAAAAGATGGTCTTGCTGAAGACTTAGCCAAAGACGCGGAAGCATCTTCTCAGAAACTTCACGATAGATATATCAAGAAAGTAGATGAGCTTTACGCTGCAAAAGAAAAAGAGATCCTTACAGTATAATATTTCAATTATATACATTCGGAGAGGGTGTTCCAAAAGAGCAATTCAGAGAAATGACTTTTGGGTCACCCTCTTTTTCATTTACAATATGTACATCAAAATTTTAATATGACAGGTTTAGTAGTAAAAAACACCGGAAGTTGGTATATAGTTGAGACTGAAGACGGACGATTTGTCGAATCAAAGATAAAAGGAAGTTTCAGGCTTAAGGGAATACGTACGACCAATCCGGTTTCTGTTGGTGACCGGGTAGTTATTGAGATAAATAATGAAGGTACTGCGTTTATTACCAAGATAGAGGAACGTAAGAATTATATAATACGTAAATCATCAAATCTGTCAAAACAGGCTCATATCCTGGCGACAAACATTGACCAGGCTTTACTGATTATTACTATAAATTACCCTGAAACGAGCACTACATTTATTGATCGTTTTCTTGCCACTGCCGAGGCATACAGGATTCCAGCGAAAATCATAATTAATAAAACAGACCGTTATAGTGACGATGATATGAGCTATGCACGAGCTATAGCCCATCTGTATGAAGGCATTGGATATCCTTGTTATTTCGTTTCGGCTAAAACAGGAGAGGGAATGGATAAAATTGATGATCTTATTCACAACAAGATTTCTCTTTTTTCCGGAAATTCAGGCGTTGGTAAATCAACTCTTATTAATAAGATACTTCCTGATTTAAAACTACGTACGGCCGAGATCTCTGATGCACATAACACAGGAATGCATACCACTACTTTCTCGGAAATGTTTCACCTGAAAAACGGCGGATACATTATTGATACGCCGGG
>CAMTOT010000332.1 GCA_947074165.1 uncultured Bacteroidales bacterium | reverse complement strand
AAGTGATCATGGACGTACACTCTTTCCCTGCAAGACGCTCTTCCAATCTATGAAGTTACTAAAAATCTATTCAAGATTGGAATATATAAGTTAATATTTAAAATCCCGTTAATACTATTTCAGGCTTTTTGAGCCTTAAAAGGGTTAAAACGGCAAATTAATATTTCAAATTGTCAAGCGAATAGAAAAAAAATCTATATTTGCACCTTAATAAAAGCATAAATTAAATTATCTAAATAAATAAGTAATAAAATGCAAAACAAAGGATTTGTTAGAGTTTTTGCTGTATTGCTTACCCTTGTGTGTCTTTTCTACTTATCTTTTTCGTTTGTAGTTGATCACTACAACAAGAAAGCTGAAGAGTATGCAGGCGGTGACATTGCTAAGCAAACTTATTATCTTGATTCAATTGCCACAGAAAAAGTCTGGTTGAATTACACATTCAAGGAAGCGCGCGAAATGCAAATCGGCCTTGGTCTTGACCTTAAAGGGGGTATGAATGTTATCCTCGAAATCTCAGTAGCTGACGTATTAAAATCTCTTTCAGACAACAACGCTGATGAGAATTTCAACAAAGCACTTGTATCTGCCCAAAAGGCAATGAACAGCAGCAGCTCCGATTATCTTACTTTGTTCATGAACGAATATCAGAAGCTTGATCCAAACGCTCGCCTTTCTGCTATCTTCAGTACATTCCGTCTAAAAGATAAAGTAAATCCTAACAGCACTAATTCAGAAGTCCTTTCTGTTTTAAGAACAGAGGTTGACGACGCTATAAGCACTTCTTTCAATGTACTTCGCACACGTATCGACCGTTTCGGTGTGGTTGCTCCAAACATCCAGCGCCTTAACGAAGAGGGTCGTATCCTTGTAGAACTACCGGGAGTAAAAGAACCTAAACGTGTAGAAAAACTACTTCAGGGAAGCGCTAATCTTGAATTCTGGGAAACTTTCGATGTAAGTGAAGTTGCTCAGTATCTTTTCGCTGCTAACCAGGCTATCGCTGACGTTAATGCACTTGCAAATCCTAACGAAACAGCAGAAGAGGCTGTTTCTGAAACAGATTCAATAAAAGCTGCTATCGCTGCTGAAGCAAATGCCGCGGCAGACATGGAAAAAGCTTATCCTCTTCTTTCTAAACTACAGGTTATGCAGGGTACAGGTCCTGTTGTAGGTTATGCTCGCAGAGCAGATATGGCTCTTATCGACGAGATGCTAAACAGCAAAACCGTACAGGAAAAAATGCCACGTAACCTTATTTTCCGTTGGGATGTAAAGCCAATGGACGAGAAAGAACAGGTATATCGTCTATATGCTCTTAAACAATCTGGTCGCAACGGTCGTCCGGCACTTGAAGGTGATGTAATCACTGACGCACGCGAAGACTTCCAGCAGCACCAGAACTCTTTCGAGATCTCTATGGCTATGAACCAGGAGGGAGCGAAAGTGTGGGCACGTCTTACAAAAGAAAATATCGGTAAATGTGTAGCTATCGTACTTGACGACGCTGTTTATTCAGCTCCACGCGTTAATGACGAAATCACAGGTGGCCGCTCATCTATCACAGGTGACTTCTCTGCGGAGGAAGCGCGTGACCTTGCAAACGTACTTAAATCAGGTAAGATGGCTGCGAAAGTATCTATCATCCAGAGTACTGTTGTTGGTCCGTCTCTTGGTCAGGAAGCTATTGACAATGGAGTTATCTCATTTATCGTAGCGCTTATCCTTCTGTTTATCTACATGATTGTAGTTTACGGACCTGCAGCGGGTATGATCGCAAACTGTGCTCTTTTGATCAACCTATTCTTCACACTTGGTATTCTGTCTTCATTCCACGCGGTTCTTACACTTTCCGGTATTGCCGGTCTTGTACTATCTCTTGGTGTGGCTGTAGATGCTAACGTGCTTATTTATGAGCGCGCTAAAGAAGAGTTGCGTAGTGGTAAAAATATTAAGAAAGCAGTATCTGACGCTTATGCAAACGCGTTCTCTGCAATCTTTGACTCAAACTTAACATCATTGATTACAGGTATTATCCTGTTTGCGTTTGGTACAGGTCCTATTAAAGGATTTGCTACAACATTGATGATTGGTATCGTTTGTTCTTTCATCTCTGCTGTATTCCTAAGCCGTTTGTTTATCGAACGCGCTCTTGACAAAGGATGGATTAAAAATCTTACTTTCACTACTTCATTCAGCAAAAATATCCTTGTTAATGCAAAATTCGATTTCATCGGAAGCCGTAAAAAAGGATATATTATCTCTTCTATAGCAATATTGGCATGTCTTTGCTCATTTATGGTAAGAGGTCTTAATCAGGGTATCGAGTTCACAGGTGGTCGTAACTATATCGTACGCTTCGAGCAGCCGGTAAGCACAACCGCTATTGAAAGCGCTCTTAAACCTGAGTTTGGGGACGCATCTGTAAGCGTTATCACTATCGGTGGTGACAATCAGGTACGTATTTCTACCAACTACCTAATGGAGTCTGACGACGAAGAGGCTGGTAACACAATCAAGTCTATCATCTATAAAGCCGTTAAGTCTGATCTTCCGGCATCTGCTACAGAAGACGAATTTACTAACTCAGAGCTTTACATTGTAAGCTCTCAGGAGGTTGGTCCTTCTATCGCTGATGATATCAAAACATCTGCAATCTGGGCTGTACTTTTTGCGCTTATCGCAATGGGTATTTATATCCTTATCCGTTTCCGCGACATCGCGTTCTCGGTTGGTACAATCGCGGCAGTTGCTCACGATACAATCCTTATCATCGGATGTTACTCTATCTTGTGGGGTATCCTTCCTTTCTCTATGGAGATCGATCAGTCGTTTATCGCAGCCGTACTTACAGTTATCGGTTACTCAGTAAATGATACTGTGGTAGTCTTTGACCGCGTGCGTGAGGTAGCCGGTCTGCATCCTAACAGAGATAAGAAAGATATTGACAACGAAGCGTTGAACTCAACACTTGCGCGTACATTCTCAACTTCAGTTTCTACTGCTATCGTATTGATTTGTATCTTCATTCTTGGAGGTGACACAATCCGTAGCTTTACATTCGCGATGTTGTTTGGTGTTATCGTAGGTACATACTCAACTCTATTTGTCGCAGTACCTATCGCTTATGAGATGGTATCAAGAAAAGTTAAAAGCACAGTGAAAAAAGTTGTACCTGCTACAGCTAAATAATTACTGACAGCATAAAATATAAAAACGCTTCCGCATAGTTTTGCGGAAGCGTTTTTTTGTTTGTATTGTACCATAAACAGCCCTATACAAAGAAACCAAATGTTGATAAATTTGGAATGATAACCAATTTAATATATTTTTGCAACGCTTAAGCAATAATAAGCGGCTCTGTAGTTCAACGGATAGAATAGTTGTTTCCTAAACAATAGATAGGGGTTC
>CAMTOT010000331.1 GCA_947074165.1 uncultured Bacteroidales bacterium | reverse complement strand
TATAAACGTCAGGACCTTTAAGATATTAAACATATAGCAAAACACATAAACATATAAATTGAATAATAAAATGAAGCTAACTTCTTTTCTATCTGCCTTGTCTTTGGTGTCGCTGTTTGCGTCTGCACCACTTTCAGCACAGGTATCTCAGGTTTGGGTTTCTGATAACGGAAACGGGACTTATACAAATCCTATTATTGACGCAGATTATTCAGATCCTGACGTATGTCGTGTAGGAGATGATTTTTATATGACATCATCGTCGTTCAGCTCATTGCCGGGACTTCAGATTCTGCACTCAAAAGATCTTGTAAACTGGACTCTTATCGGTGCGGCTATTCCTGAAAATTATCCGATCGCAGCATGGGATACACATACACAGCACGGTAACGGTGTTTGGGCTCCATCTATACGTCATCATGAAGGTGAGTTTTATATTTACTATGGAGATCCTGATAATGGTATTTATATGACAAAAGCAAAAGATCCGGCAGGTCCGTGGAGCGAACTTCATTTGGTAAAAGCAGCTAAGGGAATTATCGATACTTGTCCGCTATGGGATGAAGATGGTAAGGCATATCTTACTTATGGTATCGCAGGTTCTCGTTCCGGACATAAAAGTGTACTTTATATGTCTGAAATGACTCCTGACGGAAAATCTCTTATTGGTCAGTCTCACGCTATCTTTGACGGTCACGAAAACCACCCTACTGTAGAAGGACCGAAATTATATAAGAAAGACGGAATGTATTATATCCTTTGTCCTGCCGGTGGCGTTTCTACTGGATGGCAGCTTGCTCTTCGCTCGAAGTCAATCTGGGGTCCTTATGAAGAGAAAATCGTTATGGCTCAGGGTAAAACAAAAATCAATGGACCTCACCAGGGGGCGTGGGTTGATACACCAAACGGAGAGCATTGGTTTATCCACTTCCAGGATAAAGACGCGTATGGCCGCGTAGTGCATCTTAACCCAATGAAATGGGTTGACGGATGGCCTGTGATTGGCGTAGATAAAGATGGCGACGGATGTGGTGACCCTGTTACTACATACAAAAAGCCTAATCTTGCAAAACAGCCTATAGCTACTCCAGCCGAAAGCGATGAGTTTGATACAAACAGACTTGGATATCAGTGGCAGTGGCATGGTAACTTCTCGCCGTTCTGGATCTACAACAATGCTACCGATGGTGTAATGCGTCTATATTCAGTACCACAGGAGGAGCATTATAAAAATCTTTCAGATTCAAGAAATCTTCTTCTTCAGAAGTTCCCGGCAGAGAACTTTGTAGCTACTACAAAACTTACGTTTGCGCCTAATCCGCAGCTTAAGAATAAAGGTGAACGTGCGGGGCTTATCATTATGGGTCAGGACTATGGCGTAATCTCAATTGAGGATACTAAAGAAGGATTCGTACTGTCTCAGAGCGATTGCTATAAATCACTTCAGGGTAAAGAGGAGAAATCTAACGCGTCTGTAATACTTGAAGCGGATAAAGAAACACCTAAAAGATATGTAGACTACAAACAGGTGACTGTATATCTTCGCGCTGAAGTTAAGAAAGAGAAAGATGGTCCGGTATGTACGTTCTACTACAGCACAGATGGCAAAAAATACAACAAATTAGGAAATACATTTAAAGCAAAAGAAGGCAAATGGATTGGGGCTAAAGTTGGTGTATTCTGCAACAGACCTATCAAAAATAATGACGGAGGCTGGATTGACGTAGACTGGTTCCGCATCACAAAAAAATAAGATGAAGTCTTTACTATTTATTTGACAGATAGTAAATTCAGATATATTTAAGAAAAGCAGAAAACTCTTACCTATAAGGAAAGGGTTTTCTGTTTTCTTTTTTTAACTTTGTTTTAACAGCCATGAAAGAGTATCTTTGAACTACGATGAATGCGAAGAGAAGATTAAAGAAAATATTACAGAGAGGTGTGAGAAAAGTGCGCAACAGAAAAGGATTCGGCGTACATTCACCTTTTGCTTATTCACTTATCACCCAGGTTATAGGCGAGCATAACCCTTATTATTCCTATAAAGAAATAAAAATGCTGAAAGGAAAGTTCTTTTCCTATTCGGATATAGTGCAGTCGAAATTAAGAATAAAACGACCGTCATTAAAGAAGATGTATTTATTATACAGGCTTGTGAACCGTTTTCAACCGCGATGTGTTCTTGAAGTAAATAATAACGGAGGTTTAAGCAGCGTTGCCATGGCTCTGGTTGATTCGTCTATACACGTATTATCGCTATGTGAGAATGAATTTGTAAAGAATTATACTTTACAAGTTATGGAAAAATCATCTCCTGTGAATATAGATGTAGCGATGGCAGACTCCGGCAAAGGAATGAGATCGCTTCTCACCGGTGAAAGCGCGGATTTTATCTTATTGCACGCAGGTTTTGAGATGTATAATGTAGATAGGATGTACAGAGAGATAATAAATATAATTAATCCACATTCCGTTATTGTGATTGAAGGCATCCATTCCAACAAACAGTCTCTCGCACTTTGGAATAAACTTAAAAGTGATGAAAGGATTCGCGTTACGATGGATTTGCTTGATATCGGTCTCTGCTTCTGTAATGAGAAATTGTTTAAACAACATTATAAAGTGTCATTCTAAATATTATACAAGATGGCAAAAAGCAATATTTATACGGCTACCGGAGATACAGGTACGACTTCGCTTGTTGGTGGTCTGAGAGTGGATAAAGACGATATGCGTCTAAATGCCTATGGTACTGTTGATGAGCTGAATTCATTTATAGGCGCTCTTGTAGCGCAGATAAACGCGGATACTGATACTCCTGCTTCAGATATATCTATGGGGTTTGTTACTAACGCAAGAGTGGAAACAGCTACCCTTGGCGCTGTTCTTAACGAAGATCTGACTCTTTTGCAGTATGTGCAAAATCAGCTTTTCGTTATCGGCTCATATCTGGCTACCGATCCGTCATTTACGGAATTCAGAGAAGCCTCTATGCTTTCCGGCGAGGCAATCAATAAGCTGGAGAGAAGAATAGATGTTGTCGACGCGGCGTTGCCAAAACACAACCAGTTTATACTTCCAGGAGGATGTCAGTCGGCAGCTTCTGCTAATGTTGCAAGAGCGGTATGCCGCCGCACAGAGCGTGAATTGGTATCTCTTTCTAAAAATATAGAAGTTGATCCGCTTATCCTTAAATTTATCAATCGTCTGTCTGATTATCTGTTTATCTTGTCTCGCGCATGTAATGTCGCGGCATCAGAAGATGAAGTTTTTTGGGATAAAAGTTGCAAATGAGGTAATTTGTCTTATTTTTGCGGAAATTAATAAAGCGGATTAAAAATTGTTGCTTAAAATTAAGAATGATTTATAGTTCGACTGAAAACTCATTGTATAATTAATAATTAGAATATATACTTATGTACTGGACACTTGAACTGGCATC
>CAMTOT010000330.1 GCA_947074165.1 uncultured Bacteroidales bacterium | reverse complement strand
CAGAGGAGATAGCGTCAAATTGTTTTGTATCAACCTGCGAAATAGAAATATTTACAAAAGGGGAAAGGCTGTACGCCAACTCACATACAACAAAATCATTATCAGAATCTTCCGACGGATTAATAAAAAAAGAGGTACATCTTGAAGCCATTATAAAAGAGAACGGTTTTAGCGGCATCTATATACAGCACACCGGATCAGTGGGTGCATCTGCCGCTATTTTAAAAGAACTTCTGATAAAATAACCTATATATCAACCTAATAATATAAGGCTTGCCGCCATTACGACCATACCGCTTATAAGTCCGAGTATGGCTATATGATGTTCCCCATATTCGTGAGCCGCAGGTAAGAGTTCATCAAAGGATATAAACACCATAATCCCGGCTACAAAACCAAATACGCATCCCATAAGCACCGGGCTTATGAAAGGCAAGAGTATAAGATAAGCTATTAAAGCCCCGCAAGGTTCGGCAAGACCGGAAAGAAGAGAATAGGTAAACGCCTTTTTCCGGCTTTTGGTCGCGTAGTATATTGGCACAGAAACGGCTATGCCTTCTGGTATATTATGTATAGCTACTGCCGCGGCTATAGCTATACCGGTAGTCGTATTATCATATGCAGCCATAAATGTAGCTATACCTTCAGGGAAATTATGTATACCTATAGCAAGAGCAGTCAATACACCCATTCTCATCAGCTTAGAGGGGTGAGGGTCTTTTTGATTCATATCTTCAACTGAACGTATCTCATGCGGATTCTCAAAGGATGGAATAAGTTTGTCTATAAGTCCGATGACAAGCATCCCTACAAAAAATGATAAAACAGCCACACCTTTCCCTGCTTTATCGCCATATTCATTAATAAGAGTGTGCTGAGACTGAGCGAGCAACTCTACAAAAGACACGTAAATCATCACTCCTGCAGATAGACCAAGCGAAAATGTGAGAAATCTTTTATTTGTATGCTTAGCAAAAAAAGCCAGAGCACTCCCTATGCCTGTCGCCAGTCCGGCAAGAAGAGTAAGCAGAAGAGGAATTTGTATATTATTCATTTGATTCATTTTAATTTATATTACTGTCATAACAGGCTGTAACAAATATACCCATAAATCGGCTATAGTTAAGTCACTCTCACAAGGCAAATACATTGTATAAAAAATAAATACTTATAAATAGTGATAGGTATCGCGTATCTATAAGTATTTTATAATCATATATTATGATGCTGTTTTAATATCTTGAATATTGTCTCTCTTTACCTTTTATTTTAAAGTATCCTTTTGAGGCAACAAGCCAGCAAGCTGCAATAAGACCTATATTTCTTGATATCTGAATCCATGCGGCAAGATCGTTACCATGACCAAACATCTTTATATTTATCATAAAAGTGATAATGATTATAGCTACTGTAGCTAACATCGCCGACAGCCGTGATAATATATTAAACCAGAAACTTATAGCCACACATATCCAACATATACCCAGAAAAATAACAAAAAACATACTTATGCCATGCGGCATACCTGATATCATCTCTGCATCAGATAATGTATGAGCAAAATGAAGCCAGCCGGCAGTAACAAAAAACAACCCTGTCAATATCCTGCCCACCCAGAAAAGATAATAAGAGTCTGGTAGTTTTGAATTTCTTCCCGATACCCAGTAGTGCCCCCTTGCGGCAACCATAAGCAATCCCCCCATTATAGAGGCGTAAAATGCAAATGACAGCTCGGTTATAACAAATGTCTTGTCTGTAGTGAGCCCCGTATAAGTGCTAAGGCCAAGAATAATAATTATTACGGCGGTAGCAAAGACTCCTACTGTACGTGTTATGATATTAAACAACAGACATACTGCTGTCAAGCCCCATATAATAGCAAGTACAATCACCCAGAATGAAGATGAGCCTATAAACTCCGGTACATCCGGTATAAGCTCTTTGTTATATGCAAAATATATTATACACTGTAGTAAAAAACATACCGATAGCAGTATCCTGCCTATAGTACTGTAAATGTTGCCGGTATTTTTCATATTATTAATTTAGAAAGTAAGTTTTAATGTAGCCTGAACGCGGTTTACATGACCATGGTCACCACTCCACTCCATCTTCCGCCCCCACAACCATTCAAAACCGGCTGTAAGAAACGGCATTATAGGATAGAAAACATTTGCGGCCATATACTGTCCGTACTTATAATCACAGTCTTTGGCGTAAACGCTATCCTCCCACACTCTTGACTGTGAATAAACATACATAACAGACATGCCGTTCGTGAAGTTGTAGCTTGCTCCGGCAAACCACCCCACCATAGGCGAGGTTGTCAATCTGCCCGGATAATCATCTTTAGGAATATAAGAAAGCGGCAGACCGTTGAGATCCTGAATATAATTAGCTATCCCTCGCCCATATGCAAACTGATAATATAATATCAGAGGTTTTACCGGCTGAGCATTACCACTAAGCTGCACACCCCACCCCAGACAGTTGTCTGTAATATTATCAATTTTATCTACATAATAAAAGTTTCTTATTATACCGGAAACACGAATTCTGTTCCACTCACTAAACTGATACTGAATATACATGGGTATATCCGGCACTGTCTGAGATGCGTTACTACACACATCTTCCTCTGTAAATTCAGGGTAATCCTTTCCTCTGTAAAGAGTAGGATATTTATCATAAGTTGGCATTTCGGCAGAGATTCCAAATCCGATTCCATTATCAAGAGATCGATTGTAGGATATGCGTATATTCTTAACATGAACCGCTCCGCTCGGACCGTCAGGATCTATAGTGACCGGTTTAGCCTGATCATCTGAAAACAGTGAAGAAAGCCGACCGAGAGTAAAATTACGATATTTGAAATACACATAATGTATTTGTACTCCCGACTTGGGATTATTAAACATAAAATGTATGGAAAGCGACAATTGATCCTTTGTTTTGGGAAACAATACACCTGTAAACCCTAAAAGAGAATGATACGGATTGGCAAAATAATCTGATTTATAACCTGTCTGAGCCGGAACAGTAAGATTGCTCGGTATAAAATTAATATCGTTAATTACATTACCTATATCAAATCCGTATATAGGTTTGATGAATCCACCTATACTAAGCAGGTACTTATTATTATTATCTTTTAATACAAAGTGGGGAGTCTGATCTATGTCTGTCTGCCTCATGGCTACATCCCTGACAATCTTTTTGTCTTCATCCGATCCTTTTGTGAAAATTTGAGAATAAAGACCAGGATACATAAATATCAACAAAAGAAAAAATACTGACTTTCTCATAAATAGTTGTTCTTTTGTCGATATAACACCAACCTCTATAAATAGTTTAATTTAGATTAAGTGAATGTTATATTAAAAGTGTTATTATCAAAAAAAAGACTCCTATCCTTCACGGACAAGAGTCTCATAATTATATATTAAATAAACGAT
>CAMTOT010000329.1 GCA_947074165.1 uncultured Bacteroidales bacterium | reverse complement strand
AGATAATGAGCGGTGACTGGAGTTCAGACGTGTGCTCTTCCGATCTTGTAATATTATTGCATAGATATTTTTATAAATAAAACAAAATAAAACGCTCTGCCACAGACAAAAAACGGTCATGTCCTTTATTATTCAGATGAGCGGTGTCTTTATTGTTTTTGCTTTTCTGAAAATAGATTTTACGAAAATTATCGCTTGTAACATGTATTCCGCTGTTGCGTGCACTGTCAAAGACCGGAATGCTGTAACATCTGCATACCTCTATCATAGTATCGACCACCTTCATGCGATTGCTATCTTGAAAAGACTTGCAGGTCCATGGAGTAAAGAAAAATATCTTTGATTGTGGATATTTATCAATAAGCCCCTCACATAGAGATGAAAGTCTTTCTTTAAAAACTTCAATACCTCCTATAGAATCAAGTTTAAAAGAATCGTTATGACCGGCAATAACGACAATGTAGTCAAGGCTATCATTCATATTTAAATATCTGGTATAAATGCCTTCACCCCACTTAGGAGAATGATAAGCTATGCTATTTCCGTTTCGACCATAGTTATAATATTCCATTCCATATTTTTGTGCAAACTTATAGTGCCAGCTATACGCCACGGGATCCCGATGATTTTTCACATAGCTATCTCCTATAAAACCTATTTTCTTTCCTTTTAGGTAATCAAATTCGGTCGTAGTTTGAGCAATCGTATTTAAAGAGCAAAAGATTATTATTTGCAGTATAGTGATTATTTTTAAGAAATTAGTATTCATGAACTTTATAACTATTTAGATTAATTATTTGATTTTTACTGATAGCGGCTCGCCAAATGGATCAAAGTCTACAATGAGGGTATTCCCCGATATTACAGGTTTCAATACATGACGCCCCTGCTTAATTTTAGCGTTCTTAATATTCTTGTTATCCTTGTTCTTTATAACCAGAGTAAGAAGCTCTTTAAAAAGATTTTTATCAAGGTCAATAGATGGCTTAATGATCATTCTATTGCCTTTTACAGAGGTTTCTAATGATACAGCATCATACTCTTTCTTATATGCTCCAACCTGACAAAAGGTAGCGACCCATATATATTTTTCAAGAGATTTTACATAATCAAGATGATCCCAAAAACGCTGAGGATTAAGAAAAGCATCATATCCATAGGTAATACCGTGTGTCATGCCAACTCCCCAATCTCCGGTTTCGATTAATCTGTCCGTCCATTTCTTTAAATCTGCAGGCGTTGATTTACTACCAATCGAGCGCTGAAATGTACGAGTATCCACACGGTTTATTACTGCTATATTCATAGCCTCTTTCTTTTTATTATTGTTAGGATAACAGAATGTAATCGGCATTTTACCTGTCCACTCAAATATAGCGCTATCATTTTTTTCTATATCAACCCGAATATCTTCAATTGGAAAACGACTAAAGTTTTTGTGTGCCCATCCATGATTGGATATTTCATGTCCCATATCCGACATCTCCTTGAGCTGGGCACAGGTCATGCGTGTAGTGTCTTTTATAGCAGCGGGATTTGTATTTATTTTACTTCCGTTTATCCAGAATGTACCGCTGAAAGATAAATCACGAAACTTTGGCATGACAAGTGAATAGTGCTCGACAAGTCCGTCGTCGAAAGTGTAACTAATAGCACTTTTTTTGTTGTCTTTATATTTAGCTACATAAATATCCCATTGCGCGTATGCCCCCGGATATATGACAAGGTATAATACTAATAGTAAAATGTACTTCTTCATGTAATTTAAGAGTTAATTCATTTATTTTAAATAGATAATATTTTAGTTACAAAAGTAATATAGTTTATATCCGTAATAAAATTATTATAATGTACTTATAGCTGAAAAACATATAATCCCATACTTTAAAACCCTATATATCAACCAAAAACATGTAATTTAGTGTAGTTTTTATGTATATTTACGTATATACTTTATAAATCGAAATAGTGCTATAAAATGCCGTTATTGGATAATCGCATTTTAGCATGCATATTTTATTTTTACCGGATGACACTATAACCTATAAATCAAATTTTACTAAAATGAAAAACGACAAATCAGTATCTATTCTGAAGAAGGGGGGTGTAAACTATCTTATCCCGTTTATTCTTATCACATTTTGTTTTTCTCTTTGGGGCTTTGCCAATGACATTACGAATCCGATGGTTAAGGCATTCTCGAAAATATTCAGAATGAGCGTTACAGACGGCGCTTTAGTGCAGGTTGCCTTTTACGGCGGATACTTCGTTATGGCATTTCCGGCTGCTATGTTTATACGAAAATTTTCATACAAAGCCGGTATATTGATGGGACTCGGACTTTACGCTATTGGTGCGTCATTATTCTTTCCGGCTAAAATGATTGGAGAGTATTACGGTTTTCTTATCGCCTATTTTATACTTACATGCGGGCTTTCTTTTCTCGAAACAAGCGCCAATCCGTATATATTGTCTATGGGAAGTGAAAAAACTGCTACCAGAAGGCTTAACCTTGCTCAGGCTTTCAACCCGATGGGATCGCTGTTCGGTATGTTTATAGCAATGACGTTTATACAGGCCAAACTCAGTCCGCTCACCAGCGAAGAGCGCGTTACGCTAGACAATGGGGCTTTTGAGGTAGTAAAAGATTCTGACTTGTCTATACTTATTGCTCCGTATCTTATTATAGCGCTTGTTATAGTTGCGATGTTTATTATTATCTATTTTACTAAGATGCCTGATAACGCAGATACATCTCATAAAATAGATCTTATGCCAACCTTGCGCAGATTATGGAGTAATCTTCATTATAGAGAAGGTGTGATAGCACAGTTTTTTTATGTAGGAGCGCAGATTATGTGCTGGACATTTATAATACAATACGGCACACACTATTTTATGCAGGACGGTATGGATGAACGGAGTGCGGAGGTGCTTTCTCAAAGATATAATATTGTGGCAATGGTGATTTTTTGCATAAGCAGATTTATTTGTACTTTCCTTCTTAAGTATCTTTTACCAGGCAAGCTTCTTATGAATCTATCTATTGTTGCTTCTGTTTTTGTGCTTGGGGTGATTTTTATACAAAATACCATAGGTGTATATTGTCTTGTTGGTGTCTCTGCGTGTATGTCGCTTATGTTTCCGACTATATATGGGATAGCGCTTGAAGGACTTGGAGAGGATGCTAAGTTTGGAGCAGCCGGTTTGATTATGGCTATTCTCGGAGGATCTGTACTACCTCCTCTTCAGGCAAGTATAATAGACCGTGGAATGATAGGAGTGATACCCGCTGTAAATGTGTCGTTTATTATTCCGCTTTTATCATTTATTGTGATTACTATATATGGATACAGATCTTATACGAGAGTGCTTAGAGTCTGTAATGCTTAAATAAAAAAATAACCGGAACGATAATCTTTATTCAGATATCCGTTCCGGTTATTTCCTTATTGTAAAAACTATACT
>CAMTOT010000328.1 GCA_947074165.1 uncultured Bacteroidales bacterium | reverse complement strand
TCTACACCAGGACGTACACTCTTTCCCTACACGACGCTCTTCCGATCTATAATGAGTTCTGGAGCAAACAGATTGATCAGATTTATGTAGATTCAAAAGGAGAAGTCGAATTAATACCTAAAATCGGTTCTCAAAGAATTTTACTCGGAGAATTTGCCGGGTTTGAAAAGAAGCTTGAAAATCTTCGCTTATTTTACGAAAAAGCGATTCCAAAGAAAGGTTGGAACGCTTACAAAGCGATTAATCTCAAGTATGAAAATCAGGTAATAGGAATAAAATAAATAACAATAACTAACTAAATAATTAAGGACAATGGAACTTACAGAATTCATCGCTGCGATAGACCTTGGGTCCTCTAAGATAATCGGCGCGTTAGGTGTATGCTCGAAAGACGTCACAGGATCTGTGACCGTATATGCTATCGAACATGAAGAATCAGGCTCCTGTATAAAAAGGGGATGCATACAGAATGTTGAAGATGCAGCCGGAAAAGTTAAGAGTGTAATCAATAAACTGCAATATAAAACCCATTCCGAAATAAGCAAGATTTATGTAGGGATAGGCGGACAGTCATTATATACAATAAATCATAAAGAGATAATCTCTTTCGATGAAGATACTCAGATCACAGACTCTATAATAAACTCAATAAAAGAGAGTTGTCTTAAAGTAATTATTCCAGGCAAAGATGTTCTTGATGTGGTGCCTACAGATTATGTAATAGACGGTACAAAAATTGAGAAACCGGTAGGTGTATACGGAGCACGTATTGAAGCAAACGTAAAACTTATCATTGGCAGAAGCAATCTTAAGAAGAATATACAGCGAATGGCTGAAAAACTTCAAATTCCTATAGCGGGTATTATTCTTTCGCCTATAGCAGCAGCAAGTGTATTGTCTGAACCCGAAAAACGTCTTGGATGTACTTTAATTGATTTCGGAGCTGCTACAACTACTATATCTTTCTATAAAGATGCCGTATTGCGTCACCTTGCTGTAATTCCAATAGGTGGCAATACTGTCACAAAAGATATTACTTCGCTCCGCGTACTTGAAGATAAAGCCGAAGATATTAAAAAAACATTTGGCACGGCAAGTCCGGAATATACAGAAGACGACGATAAACTTCTAAAGGCCAAAAACAGCGCCAATACAGATGCACTTGAATTACCTATGCGTACTATTCACGATGTTGTATTGTCCAGATATGATGAAATTATGGAAAACGTGCTTAATCAGGCACGCCTCGCTGGTTTTAAACAACAGCCGGCTTCGTATGTAATAACCGGAGGTGGGGCAAATATGAAAGGTCTGCCGGAGTTGATACGCAGTAAAACAGGCTCTGAGGTAAAAAAAGCTATATTCCCGACAGCTGTTATGTCTAAAGTTCATAATGACTGTGATTCAGATCCAACTTTGTCTGTTCTTGTCGGAATGCTCTTATCAGGTACCGAGAATTGTTGTAAGGAGAAAGATTTCGTTATTGAAGCGCCAAAAGAAGAGCCGGTTGAGAAAACAGTACGCGATCGTAATGTCTCAAGCAGGGAACGAAAACATGTAGGAGGAGGTGTGAGCAGTTTCTTTACCGGAATATTTGGCAATATAAAGAACCCGGACACAGACAGCGATGCGGAGTTTGAATAATTAATTAACAGCGATTATATATGAATAATCTTGATAATAAACTGTTGGATTTTGTTTATACATCCGACGTGACGCCAAAGATAAAAGTTATCGGTGTAGGCGGAGGCGGTGGTAACGCTGTAAATAATATGTACCGTCGGGGCATTCACAATGTATCTTTTGCATTGTGTAATACAGATCGTCAAGCTCTTTCTAAATCAGAGATTCCTTATCGCATACAAATGGGTGAAGGTCTTGGAGCGGGTAATAAACCCGAAAGAGCAAGAACAGCGGCTGAAGAGAGTCTTTTGGATATACATGAGATGCTTAACGACGGCACAAAAATGGTATTTATTACAGCCGGTATGGGTGGAGGCACAGGTACCGGAGCTGCTCCCGTTATTGCGAGAGAAGCGAAAGGGATGGATATACTTACCGTTGGCATCGTCACGATTCCGTTTGTATTTGAAGGACAAAAGAAGATTAATCAGGCACTTGACGGTGTAGATGAGCTGAGTAAAAATGTAGACGCTCTTCTTGTTATAAATAATCAGCGGCTTTCAGATATATATCCTGAACTATCCTTTTTCAACGCATTTGAAAAGGCGGATGATACTCTTACCACAGCTGCGAAAGGGATAGCGGAGATTATTACCGTAGACGGATATATAAACCTTGACTTTGCCGACGTACAGACCACCCTTAAAGACGGTGGTATGGCTATAATGAGTACAGGTATGGGTTCGGGCGTAAACCGTGTTACAAAAGCGATAGAAGATGCTCTTAAATCACCGTTATTAAAGAATAGTGATTTTTACAGTGCCCAGAAAGTTCTTTTCAATCTTTATTTTGCCAAGGAGACAGATAATTGTGTCACTATGGAGGAGATGAGCGAGATTGATGAATTTATGTCACGTTGCGATGGCAATGTAGATGTGATATGGGGTGCCTCTGTTGATGACTCACTTGGTGATGATGTGAAAATTACCCTTCTGGCTACAGGTTTCGGAGTATCCGACCTGCCCGTAGCAAGTACATTCCGTCAACAAAAAGCAAAAGCCGCTGCCGAAGCTGGTGGCATAGTAAGCGATGAGGTAAATGAAGATGAAGAGGAAAAACGTCGTACAGAGTTTATCCTTAAAACTTATGGCACGGATATAACCACAACTCAGGCTAAACCATATTATATATTTAATCTTGAGGATCTTGATAATGACGCTTTGATAGAAAAAGTAGAGCAAAATCCTGCTTACAATCGTGATAAGGCATTTGTTAGAAATCTACAGGCTCAGTTTAAAAGCTCTAAACCGGATGAGCCTGTCAATAATAACAATGCGAATATGCCTAATCAATCATCTACTGTGATTAGTTTTTAAACATTAAAATAAAATTTATTATGAACTTATTTGATAAAATCAGCGAAGATATCAAGGCTGCGATGCTTGCTAAAGACGCAGTGCGCCGTGATACTTTAAGAGGAGTGAAAAAAGAATTTCTGGAAGCTAAAACATCTAAAGCCGGTAATGGCGAATTGTCTGATGACGATGCAATGAAGATCATCGTTAAGATGGTAAAAAAAGGAAAAGACGCTGCTGATATTTTTATCTCTCAAAACCGTCAGGATTTAGCTGATGAGGAGCTGGCTCAGGTTGCCGTTCTTGAAGGGTATCTTCCAAAACAGATGACAGACGAAGAGCTTACTTCGGCTATTAAAGATATTATTGCTCAGACTGGCGCTACTTCAGCTAAGGATATGGGCAAGGTGATGGGTGTAGCATCTAAATCTCTTTCTGGCAAAGCAGATCGGAAGAGCGTCGTGTAGGGAAAGAGTGTCCGCCCGTGTGTAGATCTCGTGTGCTGCCTGCTCCATCACTA
>CAMTOT010000327.1 GCA_947074165.1 uncultured Bacteroidales bacterium | reverse complement strand
CGGAATCAGCGGTTGCACTTTCCGGCAACCGTTGATTCATATATAGTATTGGTTGAGAGATTTTTGAAAAGGCACGGATCATGCATTTTTTTGCATAAAAAAAGACTGACTAAACTTGTTAGACAGCCTCTCTTTCTACAAATAACATAGAATTCATTCATTATCTTCTTCAACTATCGCGATAGCGAGTCTTACCTTTCCAAACTCAATTTTATTATCAAGCATTTCGCACACAAGCTGAGGATTGCTACCTCTGTTAAATCGGATAAGGATATTTCTTACCGCATCAATTTCATATTCTGATATGAATTTGTCGTAAGCATTGAGTTTACCATCTTTATAAAGAGTGGCAAGATGTGAATATACCGTTATTGACTGTGATTGTGAAGCAGCAGCAATTTCATTAACGTTCATTCCGGAATTGGCCAGCATAAGAGTCTTTTCAAGTGCAGACGGGGGCTTTGTTGAAGTGCGAAAAGGGGACAATGCATCTACTCTTTTCCCTGTACTCTTTCGCTTATCTTCTGCCAGCATAAGTTTATACTCACCTCTTAATATCATCCATCCCAGTTTTGTAATTCTAAGAGATGATTTTTTATTGTATGCAATCTCAAAACATCCAAGCTGAAGCATCTGCAACAGATATCTCTCCCATGTATCATATGTCAGATCAGCCCCACATCCGAACGTTTTTATTTTATCATAACCTCCCGCAATTATCTCAATTTTACGCTCTCCACGTAATATATCAACAAGTACACCAATACCTATATTTTCATCGCATCTGGCTATCGCGCTAAGTGCTTTCTGTGCTAAAAGAGAACCGTCAAAGCAACGTGGCGGAGATTTACATACATCACAGTTGCCACAATCAGAATCCTGGTATTCACCGAAATAACTAAGTAAAGTCCTGCGACGACAAACTCTTGATTCAGCATATTGCAGCATTCGACTTAGTCTGCCGGCATTAATTTTGCTTTGTCCACTATCTTCTACAAACTTATTAAGTATCATCATATCTGAAAGTGAATAGAAAAGTAATGTATCAGCGGCGGCTCCATCCCGGCCAGCACGACCTATTTCCTGATAATAACATTCCAGACTCTTTGGTAAGTTATAATGTATTACCCACCTCACATCAGGCTTATCTATACCCATTCCGAAAGCTATCGTAGCACATATAATCTGAACCTTACCTGTAAGAAAATCAAACTGATTTTGCTCTCTTTCCTGCTGAGATAACCCTGCGTGATATGATGCTACTTCATAACCAAAAGCCTCAAGCTGAGCAGCTACTACCTCTGTTGATTTACGACTCATGCAATATATTACACCAGATTGATTTTTCCGAAGGCTTAAGAAACTTATTATCTCTGTCAGTCTATCATCCTGATTATTACAGTTTCTTACTGATAGACTTAGGTTAGGACGATCAAAAGTTGTTGTAAATATTCGAGGACGTGATAAATTAAGCTGAGTAATAATATCTTCGCAGGTTATTTTATCGGCTGTAGCGGTAAGTGCCATAACAGGTACATTAGGGAAATGCCGTTTAAGCTGAGATATTCTGATATAGGTTGGACGGAAGTCATGTCCCCACTGAGATATACAATGAGCTTCATCTATAGCAAAAAGAGCAATATTCATTCTCTTTAACAAGTAATCTATCTCATTGATCAGTTTCTCCGGAGATATATACAATAAACTTATTTTTCCGTAAATAGCTTCTGTTCTCACCTTATCATACTCAACCTCGTCAAGCTGACCAGTCAGAGCAGCTGCGCTAATCCCGCGTGAAATTAAAACATCAACCTGATCTTTCATCAGTGATAATAACGGAGATACGACAACTACCGTACCCCGTCCCGTCAAAGCCGGGATCTGAAAACAGAGAGATTTACCACCACCGGTAGGCATAAGCACCAGCGAATCTTCACCTGATAAGGCACAAGATATTATATCTTCCTGTTGAGGTCGGAAATTGTCGTATCCGTAATATTTCTTTAATAAGCAGTTTAGATAATCGCTTAATTGATTCATTTTCCAATACAGTAATAAGAGAATCCATGTTCTGTCATCTCTTGAGAGTCATATATATTACGACCATCTATTACCACCGGCTGATTCATAATTTTCTTAACAACGACCCATGAAGGCAGACGAAACTCTTTCCACTCTGTAACAAGCAATAAAGCGTCAGCTCCTAATACAGCTTCGTACAGATCTGCAGCATACTCTACCACATTTCCAATACGATGTTTCACCTCATCCATAGCCACTGGATCGTATGTTTTCACCTTACCACCCGCTTTTATTATTCTGTCAATAAGCACAAGTGATGTAGCCTCTCTAATATCATCAGTATCAGGTTTGAAAGATAGTCCCCACAAAGCTACCGTTTTGCCAGCAATATCTCCATTAAAATGCTTTAAAAGCTTATTAAATAAAACTTCTTTTTGTGACTCGTTCACATCTTCTACGGCATTTAAAACACGTAGATTATATCCGTTTTCATTAGCTGTTTTGATAAGCGCCTTTACATCTTTTGGAAAGCACGACCCACCGTAACCACATCCTGCATAAAGGAACTTAGTGCCTATACGGGTATCAGTACCTATACCCATACGTACCTTATTTACATCAGCTCCTACCAACTCACACAAATTAGCTATATCATTCATAAAGCTTATTCGTGTAGCAAGCATTGCGTTAGCCGCGTATTTAGTCATCTCTGCAGAAGGAATATCCATAAAAATAACCCGGAAATTATTTAAAAGAAACGGCTTATACAGTCTTGTAAGCAATGTTTTTGCTTTCTCAGACTCTACTCCTACTACAACACGATCGGGACTCATAAAATCTTTTATTGCAGCTCCTTCTTTAAGAAATTCAGGATTGGAAGCCACATCAAACGAGATATCAAGTCCTCTTTTATCAAGTTCCTCTTTTATCACTTGCTTGACAAGTTTTGCAGTACCCACAGGAACAGTACTTTTAGTAACAATTAGTTTATAATCATTCATATTACGCCCGATAGTGCGGGCTACTTCAAGTACATATTGTAAATCGGCACTTCCATCCTTATCCGGAGGCGTACCTACTGCGCTAAAGATAATCTGTACGTCATCAAGAATAGATATCAGATCTGTAGAGAAAGATAATCTGCCGGATTTATAATTTCGCTCCACCAACTCATCAAGACCTGGCTCATATATAGGAATTATACCCTGCTTCAGTTTATTTATTTTATCTTCATTGGTATCTACGCAAACAACGTTTAGACCCATCTCGGCAAAACATGCGCCACTTACCAGACCAACATATCCAGTTCCTACGATAGCTGTATTCATATAATATAATGCATTTATAAATTCAAAATTAGTTATTGAGATAAATCGTTGATTTAGGTTTAAATCAGATAATCTTCAATTTTCGAAGATTTTAAGAATGATACTCTATTACCTTAGATATATAGTTACAAATATAAATATATTTAAATACTAAATAAGTAGTTATAAGATCGGAAGA
>CAMTOT010000326.1 GCA_947074165.1 uncultured Bacteroidales bacterium | reverse complement strand
AAAAACTACTAAAAAACTACTAATACTATGACTTCAGAAAAATCTTCAGGCAGCAAGTTATACTTGTTTAGCGTAACGGCGGTAGCGATACTGGGCGGTTTGCTATTCGGTTATGACACTGCTGTAATTTCAGGGGCTGAAAGAGCCCTGCAACAACATTTAGGTCTAACTCCGTTTTGGCATGGTATCACAGCATCGAGCGCTCTTATCGGGTGTGTGATTGGTGGTGCGTTATCAGGTCTGTTTGCTAACAGATTAGGTCGCCGTAATTCATTAAGAGCTGCTTCGATAATGTTTTTCTTATCCGCGCTTGGTTCTTTTTATCCTGAATTTTTATTCTTCGACAAAGGAGATACATCAATAAATCTGATTATAACGTTTAATCTTTACCGTATTTTGGGTGGTATCGGAGTTGGTCTTGCATCTGCAATCTGTCCAATGTATATTGCTGAAATAGCACCTTCAGAGATTAGAGGTACACTTGTGTCATGCAATCAGTTTGCTATTATATTCGGTATGCTTGTAGTTTATTTTGTAAACTATCTTATAAAAGACGGTATGTCTGATGAAATACTTGTGAGCGACGGATGGAGAAGAATGTTTCTTACCGAAACTATTCCGGCTGGGCTTTTTGGAACACTCCTTTTCTTTGTGCCTAAAACTCCACGTTTCCTTGTTCTTATGAATCAGCATGATTCGGCACTTAACGTGTTGGCAAAAGTAAACGGAATGTCTAAGGCTAAAACTATACTTGAAGAGATAAAAGCAACAGCTAAAGAAAAGACTGAGCCTGTTATGGCTTATGGGATGATAGTACTTGTAGTTGGTATACTTTTGTCTGTGTTTCAACAGGCGGTTGGCATTAACGTAGTGCTTTATTACGCGCCTCGTATTTTTGAAAATATGGGCTCTACGGGAGATACTTCGATGATTCAAACAGTTGTGATGGGTATTGTAAATATTGTGTTTACAGTTGTGGCTATATTAACCGTTGACCGCTTTGGTCGTAAACCGCTTCTTATCATTGGTTCTGTTGGCATGTGTGTCGGTATGGTTGCTTTAAGCGTATTGTCTTTTATGGATATAATAGGCATGGCGGCACTTGTGTTTATCATTATTTATACAGCATCATTTATGATGAGCTGGGGTCCGATATGCTGGGTTTTGATCTCTGAGATATTCCCTAATACGATCCGTGGAAAAGCTGTGGCTATAGCCGTTGCCGCACAGTGGATATCAAACTTCATAGTATCAAGTACATTCCCTTCGCTTTCGGAGTGGAATATCGGAGGTACTTATATGATATACGCTATATTCTCATTTATGTCTGCAGTGTTTGTCTGGAAAATGGTGCCGGAAACAAAAGGACGTACATTAGAGGAAATGGCTTCTTTGTGGAAGAAAGGACCTGTAACAAAAGCAAAAGAAGTTACAGCATAAAAATATAGATTACAATTTGTTTTATTTAAGATTACAAATTACTGTTATATCTCTTTTAAGGGTGTAATAAGTAATTTGTAATCTTTTTTTATATTCATATCTTTGTGAAGAATTTCTATTTGAAAAATAGAAAATTATATTTTATATAAAGAAAATATGACAGATACTCATTTTTTGCCAGCTGAGTGGTACCCTCAAAGCGGTATTCAACTTACGTGGCCGCATGAAAATACAGACTGGGATTATATCCTTGAGGAGGTTACAGAGTGTTACATTAATCTTGCAAGAGAAATATCGTCAAGAGAGATGTTGCTTATAGTGACACCACAAGTTGATCTTGTAAGATCACTTCTTGAAGGTAAAGTCAATATGAATAGAGTAACCTTTGTTCAGTGTGATACCAATGATACATGGGCAAGAGATCACGGACCGATAACGACTGTCAAAGATGGTAAACCTGTAATAAACGATTTTAAATTTAACGGCTGGGGTTTAAAATTCGCGGCGGATAAAGATAATCTTATAACGTCAAAATGTTTCTATGACGGGACATTTAACGGAGAATACGTTAATCATTTGAATTTTGTGCTTGAAGGCGGAGCAATTGAGTCTGACGGTGAGGGTACTGTACTTACTACCTCAGAGTGTCTTCTTTCAAAAAATCGAAATGGTGGCTCGACAAAGGCCGAGATAGAGCAGTACCTAAAAGATGTTTTCAATTTAAAACAGGTTTTATGGGTTGATCATGGTTATCTTGCCGGTGACGATACCGACTCTCACATAGATACACTTGCCAGACTTTGTCCGGGCAATGTAATAGCTTATGTGAAATGTAAAGATACTACGGACGAACATTATGAATCGTTGAAGGCGATGGAGAATCAGCTTAAGGAGCTGCGTACATTGGGTGGTGAGCCTTATAAGTTGATAGCTTTGCCAATGTCGGAGCCTGTTTATTTTGAAGGGGAACGACTTCCGGCAACGTATGCAAATTTTCTTATTATGAACGGGGCTGTACTATACCCTACATATTCTCAACCTGGCAATGATGCGGCTGCTTTTAACGCGCTTACAGAAGCATTTCCCGGATATGAGATTGTAGGAGTGAACTGTGAAGCATTAATTAAACAACACGGGTCTTTGCATTGCGTTACTATGCAATTCCCAAAAGATACATTGGCAAAAGAACTTAAACTATGGCAAGATTAATTAAAGTAGGTGTTGTGCAGCAGTCTTGTACTGCCGACAAGAAACATAACTTAGAGAAACTATATAATAATATATGTGATTGTGTAGCTAAAGGAGCAGAACTTGTTGTGCTTCAGGAATTACATAATACGCCTTATTTCTGTCAGACTGAAAATACAGATTTATTTGATCTGGCTGAAACTATACCAGGCCCGTCAACACATTTCTATGGTGCTGTGGCTAAAGAAAAAGGTATTGTACTGGTTACTTCTCTATTTGAAAAAAGAGCTGCGGGATTATATCATAATACGGCTGTTGTTTTTGATAAAGACGGATCGATTGCCGGTAAATATAGAAAGATGCATATCCCTGATGATCCGGCTTATTATGAAAAGTTTTATTTTACTCCTGGTGACCTTGGCTTTGAACCTATTCAAACGTCAATTGGTAAACTTGGTGTACTCGTATGCTGGGATCAGTGGTACCCTGAGGCTGCCAGATTAATGGCTCTTCGAGGTGCAGATATGCTTATTTATCCTACCGCTATTGGTTGGGAAAGCAGTGATACAAAGGAAGAACAATCTCGCCAGCTTGGTGCATGGGTAATTTCACAGAGAGGTCACGCTGTGGCAAACGGATTACCTGTTGTATCTGTAAATAGAGTAGGGCATGAGCCGGATCCATCAGGGCAGACAAACGGAATACAGTTCTGGGGAAATACATTTGTAGCCGGACCGCAGGGTGAATTGCTTTTTGAGGCACCTAATGATACCGAGATAAATCAGGTGGTTGAAGTTGATATGGAGCGTTCGGAAAACGTAAGACGATGGTGGCCATTTCTTCGAGACAGAAGAATTGACGCATATGAGAATATAACTAAAAGATTTATAGATTAATCTGTATAAA
>CAMTOT010000325.1 GCA_947074165.1 uncultured Bacteroidales bacterium | reverse complement strand
GCCGTATGCTTGATGCTACATCAGGTGTAAGCGTAATGGGGTATTGTGGTAATATTGATGAAGCAAAAGACCTGCTCGGCAAAAAAAAGATACACGGAATAGTGAGAATAAACCGCGATTTTGAAAAAGATATAATGACAGGACGAAGCGCCCATATCTTACTCATATCAGATATGAACTCTCTTTTATACTATCGCACCTTACTCACAGCCGGATCGAATGTAGTACAAGAACTTAATGACCAAATAAATGAAAAGTACGGATTTAACGGCTCTGTAGATTTTGGCGATGAAAAAGTTACGCCTCAACAACATGTTATAAACATATCCGTAAATCCTATTAAGCCCTACTCTGAATCATTGTATAATCCTGCGTCGGGATTTGCTACATTCATAATGCCGGGAGTTGAAGTGATAGTGATACAGCAGGCCTTACTTCTTGCATTAGGCATGATGGCAGGAACAGCGCTCGAGAGGAATAAAAATCATCATATTTTCCCCAATTCAAGGCACTATCATAACGTTTATAAAATCATACTCGGTCGAACGTTATGCTATTTTACACTCACACTCATAGCTATATTCTGGACTACGGTTGTAGTGCCTAAGGTCTTTAACTTTCCACAGCTCGGTTCATTATTTGATCTGATGATGTTTTCGATACCGTATTTACTTGCATGTATTTTCCTTAGCATGACTCTGTCATGTATTATAAAAGAACGAGAGGAGCCGCTTTTACTCTATGTGTTTATCTCAGCGCCTCTATTATTTTTATCAGGTATAACATGGCCATGGAGTTCAATACCTACATTCTTTAAGGCTATCGCAATGTTCTTCCCTTCTACTTTTGGCATACAGGGTTTCATTCAGATTGGTTCTTGCGGAGCAACTCTTAGTGACGTGCAGTATTACTATTTCTTTGAATGGGGGCTTGCCATTTTCTATTTTATCACTACAGCTTTCGTTTACAAACGTCAGGTTTATATCACCGCTCATATATACGAATAGAAATATCCGAAACAATATTAATAAAGATAGAAGAGGGATATACCAACCGGTATATCCCTCTTTTACACATAAACACATAATAAAACTATAATCGGTGCTTATTATAGAATAACTTTTACAGATTTATCTCCGGCTTTTATCAGATAAACCCCATTCATAGATGTAATATCAAAAACTGATTTACCGTTTACAACCGGACCTCTTGCTATTATTACACCATCAATGCGCATAATAGACACAACAACAGTATTATCGCCTACTTCTACAGAAAGATCATTACCGCTTCTTACAACCTTTATATTATTTATCGCTTGTTTTTCTATTCCGGTATAATCCTTCTCTACAGCCGCTTCGGAAGCTGCGCTCAGACTACCATATTCATTTACGGCTTTAACCGTATATACAGCATCCTGGCATGAACTTACATCAGAATCCGCAAAAGAAAGATCTTTTGTAAATCCGATTACACTGTCACCTCTCAATATAACGTAGGAGATAGCGTAATCAGATTTCTCCCAGCTAAGCACATTGGCATTATAACACAAACCGGCAGGCGCGTTCACCGGCTCAAACATAGCTCTCGGATTCCAGTCGTCAGAGCCTGCCATTACATTCTCATAACTATATTCTGCAGCTTCCTCTGCACTTAAAATAGCCTGAAGACCAGTTACCTTATTTCCTGTCTCTCTTTCAGTGTACCATGTGCGACGGCTCGACAGGTCAAGCAAATTACCATTTTCATCCACACTATTATATTCCGCGAAAAGTTTCGCAGCAGGTCCCATATCTGTCCAGCCCTGAGGAGCAGGCACAGCCTTCATTACAGTATTTAGAAATACAGCCTGAGGGAATCCCTGCCATGGGCGTCCCAACAACTGCTTACCATCTTTAGCAGCCTTATCACCATCTACAATACAATTACTGAATACATATCCGTATTTTGTATCTATTTGATGACTCGGAGCAACGATTACCGAACCACTTCGTTTATTATACAATGTACATTCGTCAAGATATACATTACCCGATCCGTAAACATAGTCTACAGCACCCTCAATATGACTATCCTTTATGTAATGACGGGCATTTGAATAAGAAGTCACAGTCTGCCATGTATCCTGAAACGAACGCATTCTTACATTGTAGAAAGCAAATCTGTCATTATTAGTTTTAAATGCAAGTGCCATTGGGCCTGCCTGATACTCCACTCCGTATCTATTGTCGAATGTGATATTCTCCGCATAGAAATCAGATGCCGATGATACGATAACCGAGCAGTCGCTCATACCCCACTGTCCTTTATTAAACTCCCAGCCTGTATCCGATTCTGAAGAAGAGCAGTTGATAGCAAATCCGATTGTCACTTTATCTTTATCCTGACCGATTAGGTGGATAAAAGGTTTATTAGACGGAATACGCACCAACTCATCATAATATCCGTTCTTAACAAAAATAAGCCACGGCGCAGTACGGTTTACCGGCATAGCGTCAATCGCAGCCTGTAGGGAAGTAAAATCACCAGAACCGTCAAGAGCAAGCACCGCGTCAAACACCCTTGCCAACGGTTCCGGACGAACCATAGTTGTGAAGTTTACCTCCATACCAGGATATAAATTACCAGACATGTCTGATATAGCTCCGGCAGGTAATGTGAATGTATAACCTGTGCCATAATTAAGACCTTTATATTCAAATGACACAGTTTTAGAACCAAATACAGGCGTAATTTCTACACCGTTGAACATTACCGTTTCTTTTACAGCTTTTACCTTTTCGTTGAATGTAAGTACAATCTTACCATTGGCAGAAGCTATATCCGAGCCCTCGCCCGGGGATACAGATATAAGCACAGGCGCGTCATTATCTTCTATTATTTGTTCATCGGCAAATACAAACACGTTTGTAAGATAAACACCTTCTGTATCTGACGAGGAAGCTGTACCAATAAACCCGGATGTAGTATCACCAATCCACTTAAGATATATTGATTCCTTCTGCTCCTCTGTAAGATCCGTAGGCAAAGCAGCGTTCAGTTCAATCCACTCATTAAGTCCTGCTTCAACCTGAGCAAGATCCGTATAAGTTTCACCATCGAGTGAATATTGCAGTTTCTGTATCTTATGAGCACAGTTATTATCAACGGCTATAAGCGATTTGATCACTATATTCTCATAACCCGACGCTTTAAAACGCGCTCTGAAATAACGAGGCTTGCCCATATCAGCATATTCTGTATAACGACGGGCACAATTAAATGTCTGTGTTCCGAACGTACGCGTACTGCCGCCCCAGTTTGTCTCAGATCCGTTATCGTTAAACAGAGTAAGCACACCCTGATTGTCTGTCTGATAGAAATAATCTCCTTTTCTGTTTGAGCGCACAGTCAAATCATCAAGATCCCAACCCACAATAAATGGCACAATATCAAAAGAAGCATCAAGTGAAGCGTCCTTATCCATCATTACATTACGTGACTTCTCGCTCGACATATCATCCCAGTAAAGGAAAGAAGTGACAGGATTCTCTCT
>CAMTOT010000324.1 GCA_947074165.1 uncultured Bacteroidales bacterium | reverse complement strand
CCGAGATCTACACCAGGCCGTACACTCTTTCCCTACACGACGCTCGTCCGATCTCAGTGTTATCTTTTCTGTTGATGAAACGCTGAAAAAGCATATCAGACACCATAAAAGGATGATACATACTATATTGATGCGATTTAATTTTCTCATATATAAAACAAAATTTGTCCCTATCGAAGGACGTATCCTTACAATAGAGACAAATATAATTATAAAAATATTAATTACTGAATATTTTTTCTTGATTCAATCAAATACTCTTTTAATTGTGCTGAGTCTTTATTTTTTATAATATCAAGAAGCTTGTTTAGCTGCGAGCATATTTTTTCAACCTGATCCGGTGTATGGGGATTAAACAGAATCTCTGTAAGCAAATAATCATCTTCAGATAATAATCCCTCTGCTATCGCCATATGTTTTTTAAACGTAGTACCAGGTGCTTCCTGGTGTTTCATAACGCCTGTAAAAACAAGTGTTGAAACAAAAGGTATAGATAGAGAATATGCTATAGTCTCATCGTGCTCCTTAAATGTATACTCAAAGATATTGAGTTTTAGACTCTGATACAAATCTTTAAAAAACACTTTGCCAAGATGATCTGACTCAGATATAATGATTGTAAAGTGGCTGGAAAGATCGCTGAGATTAGCAAATGTTGGTCCAAACATAGGGTGTGTCGATACAAAAGGATGCCCTGCCTGCGCGTAAAACTCCGGAAGACCGGTTTTTACAGATGCGATATCTGATAAGATGCAGTCTTTGCTAATGTAAGGCAGTATCATATTAAATGCATCGATGGTGTATTTTACTGTCGCCGCGTTTATGACAAGTTCAGGATTAAACTCCTTAACTTCCTCCGGAGATGTCATCCTTACCGCATTGAACGCAAATCTCAGCTTTTTGGCATCTGTGTCAAACAATCCCACCTCATGTTGCATGCACAAAGCGTCAGAGAAAAACAATCCCATTTTGCCTGCACCTAAAACAAGTATTCTCATCTTGTTATATATTTTTATTTATTAATCAATTCTATCTGATGACGTACAGATTCTTCATGTATCGCTTCAAATACAGTTTTTAGAAACTCGTCAGACATATTCATCTCTACACCCTGATTTACACGTTTTGTAAGAATCTCGTCATAACGTCCTGTTTGAAGTACAGGCATATTGTGCTCTTTTTTGTATTGTGCTATCTCGCCAGATATACGCATTCTCTTGGCAAGTAATTCAAGCAGCTGGTCGTCCATCTGGTCAATCTGATGGCGAAGAGTGCTTAGGCTTTCTGTGGATTGCGTTGTATCTCTTATGACAAGAGTATCAAGTATAAGACCAAGAGTTTCAGGGGTAATCTGTTGAGACTTATCACTCCATGCACAATCAGGATTGCAATGAGTTTCAACTATAAGTCCGTCAAATCCAAGGTCCATAGCCTGTTGGCAAAGTGGAGATATAAGCTCTCTTTTCCCTCCGATGTGACTAGGGTCGCATACAATAGGAAGATTAGGAAGTCGGCGGCGAAGCTCTATCGCAATGTGCCAAGCCGGTTGGTTTCGGTATATCTTTTTATCGTAAGTGCTGAATCCTCGGTGGATAGCTCCAATGCGGGTTAGCCCTGCATTGTAAAGTCTTTCAATAGCCCCGATCCACAATTCAAGATCTGGATTTACAGGGTTTTTTACAAGCACTGGTATGTCTACGCCTTTTAAGGCATCCGCAATCTCCTGCATTGCGAACGGATTTGCAGTCGTTCTCGCTCCTATCCAAAGTATGTCAACTCCATGTTTAAGTGCTTCAAATACGTGACGCTCAGTAGCTACTTCTACGGCAGTGTACATTCCAGTTTGCTCTTTTACTTTCTTTAGCCAAGGCAGCCCGATTACACCTACACCTTCGAAACCTCCCGGTTTAGTGCGTGGTTTCCATATTCCTGCTCTGAATATCTTTACACCTGTTTTAGCCAATTCATGAGCTGTCTGTAGTACCTGTTCTTCGCTCTCAGCGCTACAAGGACCTGATATTACCAGAGGACGCTTTGCGTCAATGCCCGGTAGTAAAATTGATTGAAATTGCATTTCCATTTTAATATCTTTAATTTTTTAAATTACTCTTTTTATTCTCTCGTAAGCCTCCTGTAGTTTCTCCTCAGGAGCACAAAGTGATATTCGTATGAAGCGTTCTCCATTTGTTCCAAAAATCATACCCGGTGTGATAAAGACTTTTGCTTTATGTAGGATTAGCTCCGTAAGTTCTTCTACATTTTCATAACTGTCGGGTATTTTTCCCCAAAGGAACATGCCAGCCTGATTGTGGTCAAAACTACAATCTAAAAGCTCCATAATCTCTTCAGCTTTTTTTCTGCGTCGGCTATATATCTCGTTATTGGCGTTATGCCATTCTTTTGTATTTTTTAAAGCTTCCGTTGCGGCTATCTGAAGAGGTCGATAAATACCAGAATCTATATTTGACTTCACTCTAAGTATCCATTGTATAAACTCAGGATTCGAGCACGCTATTCCAAGCCTCCATCCTGGCATATTGTGTGATTTGCTCATTGAGTTTAGTTCAACACAGATATCTTTTGCTCCTTCTATACTTAATATGCTTAAAGGGTTGTCGTTTAGAATGAAGCTGTAAGGGTTGTCGTTTACTATTACTATATTGTGCTTTTTACCGAATTCAACTATTTTTTTGTATAGTTCGGGTGTCGCCTTTTTGCCCGTAGGCATGTGAGGATAGTTTACCCACATTAGTTTCACGCCCGAAAGATCTGTTTTTTCAAGAGCTTCAAAATCAGGCATCCAGTCGTTTTCGTATGTCAGGTCATACTTTATAACCTCAGCTTCCGCAAGGGAACTGACCGAAGAGTATGTCGGGTAGCCCGGATCAGGGACAAGTACCTTATCACCAGGATTGACAAATGCCAGCGTGATATGCAGGATTCCCTCTTTTGAGCCTATAAGAGGCTGCATTTCAGTATCCGGATTTAACTCAACACCATACCATTCTTTATACCATTCGGAATATGCTTTGCGAAAAGGCGCTATCCCAACATAAGGCTGGTAGCCGTTTGCGTCTGCTCTGAGGCTATCCTCATGAAGTGCTTCAAGTGTAGCTGCCGACGGTAAAAGGTCCGGGCTTCCGATTCCCAGACTTATTATATTAGCACCTTCGGCATTCATTTTAGCCACCTCTTTCAGTTTTTTTGAAAAGTAGTATTCTTTTACCTGCGATACTCTGTTGGCGGGCTGTATATTACAAGTGTGTTTCTTCATATTCTCCAAGTATTTTAAAATCTTTAGTGAATGGAATTATAGCTTCAAGCGCCTGTTTGTATCTGACTAAATCATCAAACGTAAGATCTACATAAAATCTGTATTCCCACTCTCTGCCAAGTATTGGCATGGATTGTATTTTTGTCATGTTAATATCGTAAAACGAAAGCATTGTAAGTACTTTCGACTGACTTCCGTGGATATGTGGCACGCAAAAGATCGGAAGAGCACACGTCTGAACTCCAGTCACCGCTCATTATCTCG
>CAMTOT010000323.1 GCA_947074165.1 uncultured Bacteroidales bacterium | reverse complement strand
CACCGAGATGTACACCAGGTCGTACACTCTTTCCCTACACGACGCTCTTCCGATCGATACTATATCGGTTTATGTCGCTACTAAAAGATTAAAGTATAAATCAGTTATCACTTCGTTATTTTTAACTTTGAGTGAAAATCGTTAATTGTAGCTCTGAATAAAAAAATTTACCTTTGTAAGGAAATCATTAAAAATAAAATAAATGGAAAATAATATATTGGCACTTGAAGAGAGAATAGTAGAGGTATTACGTCTTGTTTTTGACCCGGAAATACCTGTAAACATCTATGATCTTGGTCTTATCTATGAAATTAATGTAGATGAAGAGAAGAATGTGAAGATTGTGATGACTCTTACTGCTCCCAACTGTCCGGCTGCAGACTTTATCCTTGAGGATGTTCGTCTTAAAGTAGAAGGTATTACAGGCGTAAATAATGTAGAGATTGATCTTGTATTTGAGCCTGAGTGGAGTAAAGATATGATGAGCGAAGAGGCTAAATTAGAACTCGGTTTCTTATGATAACAAAAAAGATATATTTTCTTTCAGATCTTCATCTTGGCGCCAAAGCGATATCAAGCCCGCTTGACCACGAACGTCGGGTGGTGCGTTTTCTTGACTCTATAAAACATGAGGCAAAGGCAATATATCTCTTAGGAGACATCATTGACTTTTGGTTTGAATATAAGACGGTAGTTCCACGAGGATTTACGCGTTTCTTTGGCAAGCTCGGAGAGCTTTCTGATATGGGAGTAGAGATTCACTGGTTTACCGGTAATCATGATATCTGGCTTTTCGATTATCTTCCTCAGGAACTTGGAGTGAAGGTGCATAATCAGGCTCTTGTGATGCAGATTGACGGGAAGAAATTTTATCTGGCACATGGCGACGGTCTTGGCGATGATTCTGCCGCTTATAAACTGATGAAAGGTTTTTTCAGAAACAAGTTCTGTCAGAAACTCTTTTCTATGATTCATCCGGGCATCGCTGTTTCTTTTGCTCACAGCTGGTCAAAGCATAGCAGAGAGACGGGCGGTCATATTGGATTCTCAGGTGAGGATAATGAAAAGCTTGTACAGTTTGCAAAGAAGACTCTCGAGACGTCTCATATAGATTATTTTATATTCGGACATCGGCATATAATGCTTGATCTTATGCTAAAAGGTAATAGCCGGGTAATTATACTAGGTGACTGGATAAGCTTATTCTCTTACGCCGTATATGATGGTAAAGATATATGGCTTGAGCAGTTTGAGCAGGATGACTCAGTAGCCGGGTCACCGGGCATGAGCATCGCATTTTGATAGTCTGAAGTTCTGTTTCACTATTAAGAAGTATCCGGCGTAATATAGCCGGATACTTCTTAATAATATGTTTTCTAAAAAAATATTTAGCCTTATTTATCTTTTTGCCTCGAGCATGTCATACAGACTTTGCGTCATAGCGTTAAAGTGCTCTTCTGTTTTCTCAATCACAATACCATTCATGTTCTTTTTAGTAAGGCTTCTGTATTTCTTATCCACAAGTATATACTCACCTGTGAAAACATCATCCTTATTTATTATTTTGCCGTTTGCCGATATGTTGTCTGTCTCGCAGTAAGATATGTCGCTGTATTTTATATTGCAGTGCATATCATTATAGTTTATCGTCATGTTGTAGTTGATGTATATGGAATGAGAAGAGAAATTGGAAGACCATAGTTTTAGCTCTTTCCATATATTGTATGATACGATCTTTTCGGTATTATCCATTGCGACAAACTTGCTCGTTTTGTCAAGAAATTTCTCAGGGAAATCGTTTGCCAGGATAGTAAATGAGACCTCTTCCGATACGGGGTTTTCTGTAATGTCGTTGTATTCTATCTGTTTGTTGACGATACGTGACTCAGCTTTATATTCGGCATAAAGTGTTGACGTGCATATTAGTAGTATAGATATAAGGAATTTTTTCATAATGTGATTCTTGATTGTTAGTAATGCAAATTAAAGATATTAAATCAAAAAAGCGAAGAGAAATCATCTTAAAATTTCTCTTCGCTTTTATTATATAGCGATTTGTAAAATCAATATCTGATTAGAAATCAGCGTTTTTTGGAGTACGAGGGAAAGGTATTACGTCGCGGATATTACTCATACCCGTTACGAATAGCAACAAACGCTCAAATCCAAGGCCGAATCCTGAGTGAGGAGCAGTACCGAAACGGCGCGTGTCCATATACCACCATATATCTTTTGATGGAACACCCATCTCAGCAGCGCGAGTCTCAAGTTTATTGTAGTCTTCCTCTCTTTGAGAACCACCAATGATTTCGCCGATTTTAGGGAATAGCACGTCCATAGCACGTACTGTTTTGCCATCCTCGTTCTGCTTCATATAGAAAGATTTAATCTCTTTAGGATAGTCAGTAAGGATAACAGGCGATTTGAACTGTTCCTCGACAAGGAATCGCTCGTGCTCAGATGCAAGGTCGCAACCCCAGAATACAGGGAATTCAAATTTCTTACCGTTCTTAATAGCTTCTTCAAGGATAGCTACACCTTCAGTGTAAGTAAGACGTTTGAAGTTATTATTTACAACAAAGTTAAGACGCTCTATAAGCTCTTTGTCATACATATCGCTAAGGAATTTAAGATCCTCTTCACAGTGTGTAAGCGCCCAGTTGATACAATGTTTGATGAAGTCCTCTGCAAGCTGCATATTTTCTTCAATCTCAGCAAACGCTACTTCCGGCTCTACCATCCAGAACTCTGCAAGGTGACGCGGAGTGTTAGAGTTTTCCGCGCGGAAAGTTGGCCCGAATGTATAAATAGAGCCAAGTGACATAGCCGCAAGCTCACCTTCAAGCTGACCTGATACGGTAAGTGAAGCTTGTTTGCCAAAGAAATCATTATCGTAGTTGATAGAACCGTTCTCGTCTTTTTTAAGATCGTAAAGGTTCATTGTCGTAACCTGAAACATTTGTCCCGCCCCTTCACAGTCTGAAGCCGTGATGATAGGTGTATGGAAATAAAAGAATCCTTTTTTATGGAAGAAGTCATGTATTGCCATTGCCATGTGGTGACGCATACGGAATACCGCACCAAATGTGTTTGTGCGCGGACGCAGGTGTGCTATCTCGCGAAGAAACTCCAGCGTGTGTCCTTTCTTCTGTAGTGGATATGTATTAGGATCAGCCTCTCCAAGTAGCTCAACTTCCTTAGCAAGTACTTCGCATTTTTGCTGTCCCTGCGATGCTACAAGAGTACCTACAACGCTAACAGAAGCACCTGTAGTGATCTTTTTAAGTAATTCTTCATCGAAATTAGCTACATCGACAACTATCTGGATATTTGCAAGGCAAGAGCCGTCATTAAGAGCAATGAAATTTACATTTTTATTGCCTCTTTTTGTGCGTACCCATCCTTTTACACATACTGTTGTGTCGAAAGCCTCACTTTTTAGTAGCTCGACAACTTTTGTTCTGCCGATTTTTTCCATGTTTATATATTAATTTCGTGAGATCGGAAGAGCACACGTCTGAACTCCAGTCACCGCTCATTATCT
>CAMTOT010000322.1 GCA_947074165.1 uncultured Bacteroidales bacterium | reverse complement strand
AATGGACGTACACTCGTTCCCTACACGACGCTCTTCCGATCTAGACAGGTTGTGAAATAAGATAGAGCAGGGTTGTACCGATACCATTATATCCTAATATAAAATTCATCAAAATTTAATATCAAAAAAGTAGGTTAAAATTTTGCAAGGACATACAAAATCTTAACTTTGTATGTCATATTTGCAATAAAATGCCTGTTTTTTAAGCAGATAATTATAAAAGCAGTTATGCTTATTAGAAAATAGTAATTTCAAAAAGAAAATTACGATAAAAAAATGATATAGTTATGGATAAAAAGATTCAGGAACTAACGGAGAAGATTTACCAGGAGGGAGTAGAGAAAGGAAACTCTCAGGCTACTCAAATTATCGCAGACGCCACGGCTAAAGCACAGACAATAGAATCGGATGCTCAAAAACAAGCTGAAAAGATTATTGCAGATGCACAAAAACAGGCGTCCGAGTTGAAACAGAATACAATTTCAGAATTGAAAATGTATGCCGGTCAGTCGGTAGAAGCTCTTAAATCGGAAGTTACGAACCTGCTTACAGATAAGCTTGCCGGGTCTGCCGTAGAGGCTGCAATGAGTGATAAGGAGTTTATGCAAAATGTAATCCTTGCGTTAGTTAGCGAATGGAGCAAAAAAGAAGAGCTTGTAATTGAAGCAGAAGATTCAGCCGAACTAATGAAGTTTTTTGAGCTTAAAGCAAAAGACCTGCTTAGTGGCGGTGTAAAAATAGAACAGGTAAATGGAAAGAAAACTGAGTTTTCTGTATCACCTGCAGACGGATCGTATAAAATCACATTCGGAGAAAACGAATTTGTAAACTACTTTAAAGAATTCCTTCGTCCACAGCTTATAGAGTTGCTATTCTCTAAATAAAACCCTTTTTAATTATGAGTAACTATTATTGTCTGATAGCAGGTCTACCCGATATAAACATCGACGATCAAAAACTATCATTCACGGTAGCGGAGTTTAAGGAGGAGATTTACAGTCAATTGACCATGGCGGACAAGAAGCTGTTTGATCTTTTCTTTCTTAAATATGACAACTCCAATCTACTGGCATATCTGAATGATAAGGATGCTGTGTTGGACGTAAGAGGTAATTATGGGGTAGAAGCGCTTGATATGATGGTTAAGATGCTAAAAGACGGCGATGTGCCATCTGAAGTTAGTAGATCAGCACCATATATAAGTAAGTTTTTGACTGCCTATATTTCTTCACAACCAATCACAGAGGGTGTTCTTTGGGATGATCAGCTGGCCTCATTGTATTATAAATATGCAATGAAGGCAAATAATAAATTTGTGTCTTCTTGGTACAAATTTAATCTGAATCTAAACAATATGCTTATAGCCTCGACGGCAAGAAAATATCATTTTGACGCTTCTTCGTTTATTGTTGGGGATAATGAGATTGCAAATGCACTTCGTACGTCTTCGGCAAGAGACTGGGGGCTAACCGGAACTTTTGATTATCTCGAAACCGTACAACGTGTGTCTGAAGAGAGTGATCCTTTGGAAAGGGAGCGTAAAATAGATCTGATAAAATGGAACTGGCTTGAGGATCAGACCTTTTTCCATTATTTTACAATAGAACGCATTTTTGCTTATTTACTTCAACTTGAAATTATAGAGCGTTGGTATAACCTGGATAAAAAGAAAGGTGAGAAACAGCTTCGCGAAATGATAGCACGCATGAAAACAGAGGTGAAAATGCCTGAAGATTTCGAATAAAAAATATTAACTATAAATATGGCTACAAAAGGATTAGTAAAAGGGATTGTATCAAACCTTGTAACAGTAGAGGTTGATGGTCCTGTATCTCAGAATGAGATCTGCTTTATATCTACAGGTGGCACGAGACTGATGGCTGAGGTTATCAAGGTCATAGGCAAAAATGCTTATGTACAGGTATTCGAAAGCACTCGTGGATTGAAGGTTGACGCAGAGGTCGAATTTATGGGACATATGTTAGAGGTGACACTTGGCCCAGGTATGTTGTCGCGCAACTATGACGGTCTGCAGAATGACCTTGATAAAATGAAAGGTGTATTTCTACAGCGTGGTGACTACACTTTCCCGCTTGATGAAGAAAAACTATGGGGCTTCAAACCTATTGTTAAGGTTGGGGATAAAGTAAAAGCCGCAGATTATATTGGTGAAGTTGAAGAAAACTTCCAGCCACTAAAAATAATGGTCCCTTTTGTATTTGAAGGAGATTATACTGTAAAAAGTATTGTTGAGGCCGGCGATTACAATATATATAAAGTTATAGCCGTACTTACTGATTCGGAAGGGAAAGATCACGATGTGACTATGACTCAGAAATGGCCTGTAAAGAAAGCATTGACTCTTTATCAGGAGAAACCGCGTCCATTTAAACTTCTTGAAACAGGTGTACGTACAATTGATACTGTAAACCCGATTGTGGAGGGTGGTACAGGGTTTATTCCCGGACCATTTGGTACAGGTAAAACTGTATTGCAGCACGCAATCTCTAAACAGGCAGAAGCAGATATCGTAATCATTGCTGCATGTGGAGAGCGTGCAAACGAGGTTGTGGAAATCTTTACTGAGTTTCCTGAGCTTATTGACCCGCATACAGGTCGTCCGTTGATGGAGCGTACTATCATCATCGCGAATACTTCAAACATGCCGGTTGCAGCTCGTGAGGCATCTGTATATACAGCTATGACACTTGCTGAATTTTATCGCTCTATGGGGCTTAAAGTTCTTTTGATGGCTGACTCTACTTCTCGTTGGGCTCAGGCGCTTCGTGAAATGTCTAACCGTCTAGAGGAGCTTCCTGGACCGGATGCATTCCCTATGGACCTTTCTGCTATTATCTCAAACTTTTACGGACGTGCGGGATATGTTAAGCTAAATAGCGGAGATACAGGTTCTATTACATTTATAGGTACCGTTTCGCCAGCGGGTGGTAACCTTAAAGAGCCGGTAACAGAGAATACTAAAAAAGTAGCTCGTTGTTTCTTTGCCCTTGAGCAGGAACGTGCCGACAGAAAGCGTTATCCGGCTGTAAATCCGATTGATTCTTATTCAAAGTATATTGAATATCCGGAGTTTGAAGGTTATATCGCAAATCTTATTTCGCCGGACTGGACATCGAAAGTAAATGAAGTAAAGACTCGTTTGCTTAGAGGTAAAGAGATTTCAGAGCAGATTAATATCCTTGGTGATGATGGTGTGCCAACTGAATATCATGTTGTATTCTGGAAGTCTGAACTTATTGACTTTGTTATTCTTCAGCAGGATGCATTTGATAAAGTTGACTCGGTAACACCACTTGAAAGACAGGAATACCTGTTGAATAAAGTAGTTGATATATGTCACGCGAATTTCCGTTTTGCGAATTTTAATGAGGTAATGGATTATTTCAAAAAAATGATCAACTTATTTAAACAGCAGAACTACTCTGAATACAAATCTGATAATTTCTACAAATTTGAGAATGAAATTCAGACATTGATAAACGAAAGAATCATCGAATAAAATATGGCAAATAGATCGGAAGAGCGTCGTGTAGGGAAAGAGTGTACGTCCTGGTGT
>CAMTOT010000321.1 GCA_947074165.1 uncultured Bacteroidales bacterium | reverse complement strand
TTAAAAGAGATACTCCATTTGAAATGCCTTACTCTACAATAATGGAGGCAGATAAGGCGTTTGATTTTGTGATGAACAATGTAGGTGCCACGTTCCCTAAGCGTGATGCTGTAGATGAACGAGTAATCAAAACTGTAAAAACAGGTAAAGCAATTTATGAAAAAGATGCGCAGCCTTATAGCTCTCCGTATGTGAAACGCAGATTGCCTGCCGACTCCTTTAAACAGGGTATTATAACACATATTAGTCAGGTTGGAGGATTGCCTGAATATAAAGGGACTCCTGTGGTAGATTCTGATAATGACGGTATGCCTGATGAATGGGAAATCAGATACGGGCTAAACCCAAATGATCCTACAGATGCCGTTCTTGACTGTAATGGAGACGGATATACTAATATAGAAAAGTATATAAATGGAATAGATCCTACTGTTAAGACAGACTGGACAGATATGAAAAACAATTATGATACTCTTGCTAAAAGAAAGAATCTTTTGAAATAATCTAAACATAGAAAGATGAAGAATAAACTATTCATTATATGTTTATTAGGTACAGGGTTTGGGCAAGCTTTTGCACAGACCCTTGCTTTAAAAATAAGTAATGATTCGATAATATATAATGCTGACAATAAGGGAAACAGGGTTCTAGACTTCTCTTATTGCGGATACAGAAACTCTGAGGCAGATATGCCTTTAGTAGAAGGGAAGGTTTTTGTGTCACATAAAGAAGGAGATAACTCGCAGCGCATACAGAAGGCTATAGATTATGTATCTTCTTTGAAGCCTGATAAAAACGGGTACAGAGGTAGTATAATTATAGATGATGGTGTATTTGAAATAGATAATAGCCTTCGTATATATGAATCAGGTGTTGTGTTGAGAGGGAAGAATAAGAAAAGCTCAATAATTAAGAAGATCGGTACTGACAGGGGCGCTTTGCTTTATGTAGAAGGTAACGGGAAACGTAATGTAAAGGATACCATAGAGATAGCATCTGATTATGTGCCTGTCAATCAGATGACATTCAAACTGAAGAACATTGCGGGACTTAAACCCGGAGATAACATCTTAATTTGTCGTCCGGCAACTACACAATGGATTGAATCACTTGGTTGTAAATCATTTGGTGGCGGAATCAGTGCGCTCGGATGGAAACCAGCCGACCTTAATATGAGATGGGACAGAACGATAAAATCTATTGACGGTGACGTGATAACAATTGATGCGCCTCTGTCTATGGCACTTGATAAAAACAATGCAGCTTCTTTTATTGTGAGCTATGAGCGCGAAGGATTTATATCTGAATCGGGAGTTGAAAATATCACATTAGTTTCTGATTATGACATAAATAATAAATTTGATGAAGATCACTGCTGGACAGGTATATCTATTGATAAAGCAAGTGACTGCCGTATTGGCAATGTTGATTTTTATCATTTCGCAGGAAGTTCGGTTGTAATACAAAGAGATGGGTCGCGAGTTACGGTAGAGGATTGTGTATCTTATGATCCTGTATCTGAAACCGGAGGTATGAGAAGACAGACCTTTAAAACACATGGAGAGCTGACTCTTTTTCAAAGATGTTATTCTTATAACGGTGTAAATGATTTTGTAGCAGCATATGGCGCCAGTGGACCCAATGCTTTTGTACAGTGCGAAAGTGAAAACTCTTCTGGGTTGAGCGGTTCTGTAGGAAGCTGGAATTGCGGACTTCTTTTCGATATAGTAAATATAGGAGATAATGACCTTAGCTTTAAAAATCTGGGTCAGGATAAATATGGAGTGGGCTGGAATACGGCAAATAGTTTGTTTTGGCAATGTACTGCCGCAGGAATTGATTGTTATTCACCGGCTGAAGACGCAGTGAACAGAGCTTACGGATGTTGGGGGCAGTTCTCCGGTAACGGAGAGTGGGCAGAGTCAAACAATCATCTTCGCCCGAGAAGTTTTTTTTACTATCAGCTGTCACAACGTATTTCACAGAATGATATAAGCCGCTCTTGTATATTGCCATTGGCAACAAACAGTACTTCAAGTCCGACGATTGAGCAGGCAGCTATAATGGCAGCCGAATCGCTAAAACCGAGGCTGACACTTACAGACTGGATTGAGCATATTAACAGCGATAAGGGATATGTATCCTCTGCGAAAAAGATACTTTGTGTAGACAGGATTAAAACTAAATCCAGTCAGACATTAGAAGGGGATCTGTCTGAATTTGCAATAATCGACGGTAAGTTTACGTTCAATGGTGAAATAATAACCGGAAGCAAAACAGATGTAGCTTGGTGGAATGGAAATGTTAAGGATAATGCAGTAGGGAAGTCCAAGGTACATATTACAAGATTTGTTCCTGATCAGGAGGGTAAAGGTCTGACGGATAGGGTGGATTCTGTAATATGCTATATGAAGCAAAATAATATAGCGGTTCTCGACCATAACTATGGTCTATGGTATGAGAGACGAAGAGACGACCATTCGAGAGTAAATAGAAAAGACGCCGACGTTTGGGCTCCATTTTATGAGCAACCTTTCGCCAGAAGCGGAGTCGGAAAAGCCGCGGACGGACTAAGTAAATATGACCTGACAAAACCGAATAAATGGTATTGGAGCAGACTGAAAGAGTTTGCTCAGAAGGGAGCTAAGGAGGGTATAGTATTGTATCATCAGAACTATTTCCAGCATAATATCCTTGAGGCAGGTGCCCATTGGGTTGATTCTCCGTGGCGTACGGCAAATAATATCAATAGTACAGGATTCTCAGAACCTGTCAATTTTTCCGGCGATAAACGCATATTCGTCGCAGATCAGTTTTATGATATTACACATCCTGGCAGAAGGGAGCTTCACCGAAATTATATTCGTATGTGTCTTGATAATTTTGCAGATATGCCAAATGTAGTACAGCTGATTAGTAGTGAATACACTGGTCCGGTAGGGTTTGTAAGATTTTGGCTTGACGTGATAAGTGAATGGCAACAAGAGAACGGTAAAAAAGCCGTTGTAGCGTTGAGTGTAACTAAAGACGTGCAGGATGATATCTTATCTGATAAGAAATACTCTGATTTGATAAGCATAATTGATATCCGTTACTGGCACTACAAGACAGATGGACTATATGCTCCGGAAGGAGGTAAGAATCTGGCTCCTCGTCAGCATGCCAGAAAAATGAAAGTTGGGAAAGTAACTTACCGTGAAGCCTACAAGGCTGTCTCGGAATACAGACTAAGATATCCTGATAAAGCGGTCACCTATTACGGTCAAAATTATCCAGGAGTAGCTTGGGGTGTGATAATGGCAGGTGGTTCATGTGCTGACTTAAATGTTAAGTCGAAGGACTTTTTAAGTTCAATTTCACAAATGAGTTGCTCAAATGTTATATCTGACCAGTACGATATGCTGGTAAATTCTGATAAGGAGTATATCATTTATTCCCATACAAAATCGGATATTACACTTGATTTATCGCCCGGAACATACTCGGTTAGTATGTTAAATAGTGATACCGGAGAGGTGGATGAAATATATAATAAATAGATCGGAAGAGCGTCGTGTAGGGAAAGAGTGTACGTCCTGGTGTA
>CAMTOT010000320.1 GCA_947074165.1 uncultured Bacteroidales bacterium | reverse complement strand
ACGTTCATGATATGAGAAAAATGGATGTATTTAACTCTCCTGCATTTTACCTTAAGCAGAATGATATTGTATATGTAGAGCCTAAGTACAGAAAAACTGACAGAGAGGATTCTACAATGAAATACACAACATTGCTGCTTTCAATAGTTTCGACTATGACTACTGTAATGTATTGGACAACACGATAATATAGATTTATGAATAAAATGAATTCAAATAAACAAGATAATGGCATTAATTTGCTTGAGCTGTTTTTCTATCTACTTTCAAAATGGTATTGGTTTGTTTTGTCTGTTTCTGTATTTCTTTCTATAGCATGGTATAATTATTCAAAAATACCATATGAGTATTATCGCTCAGCTACAGTTATAATAAAAGACCCTTCTAATACGACATCTTCAGCCGGATTCGACAGATATAATAATTATATTAATAAAGTCAATGTGGCTAATGAAATACTACAATTTCGTTCAAAGAAACTTATGCGCGAGGTTGTGAAACGACTTGACGCTAATATATATTATCAATACAAGGAAAGACTGCGTGACGTTGAGTTATATAGCAAGACACCGATTAAGGTAGATTTTATAGATTTGCCTGCAAATAAATATGCATCTCTTTGTCTGTTTGCAACAGGTATGCAAACATATCGTATTACCAACATAATGGATAAGGAAGATCTTGAGATAGAAGCAGGATTTAATGATACCATTAGTACTGATATAGGGCGTATTGTAGTAAAACCTACCTTATATTTTAATTCTTTTTGGTATAAAAGAGATTTATTCGTTACAAAGTATAGCATTGACAATGCTGCTTCTTATTTCCTTTCAAATCTTGGTATACAACAGGAGGAGGATGAGGCTTCGATATTGTCTATATCAATGAAAGATAACTCAATACAGAGAGCTGATGAGGTACTTGATATGTTGATAACTGTATATAATGAAGATGCGATCAATGATAAAAATCAAGTGGCGGTAAATACGGCGAACTTTATAAAAGAAAGGCTTATTATTATTGAAAGTGAGCTGGGGTCTGTAGAGTCGAGCCTTGAAAATTTCAAAAAAAGTAATCAGTTGGTAAGTATTGAGTCGACAGCCGGGATGTATATGTCGCAATCTCAACAATATAATTCAAGTGTGTTGCAGCTTGAGACTGAGATCAGACTTGCTAAATATATTAAAGAGTATCTGACAGATTCGGATATCATTGATCTGATACCTTCAAATACCGGACTTAATGACGTAAATGTAGAAGCTCAGATTAATACTTATAATACAACAAAGCTAAGACTTGATAAGCTAAAAGTAGACAGTAGTGAGAGTAATCCTGTGGTTCAGGAGTTGAGTAACTCTTTAAGATCAATGAGATTAAATATTATCAGAGCGATTGACAATCTGATAACAAGTCTTGATTTGAAAAAAACAGATGCCGAGAGTCGTGAAAAATTTGCTCAGGCAAGGGTTGCCACTGTACCTACTAAAGAAAGAGAGATGCTTACAATAGAGAGACAGCAAAAGATAAAAGAATCTCTTTATATGTTCCTTCTTAATAAAAGAGAAGAGAATGCATTATCACAGGCAATGGCCGATAATAATGCGCGCCTTATAGATGAAGCAGACGGAAGCAGCAATCCGATTAGTCCGAACCGTAAGAAAATTCTAATGCTTGGACTTCTACTTGGATTAATCACACCGGCGGGATATTTTCTTATAACCATGTTTCTTGACAATAAAGTCTCTTCAAGAAAAGACCTCGAGGATGTGATAAGCATGCCGTTTATTGGTGATATCCCAGAAGAGAAAGATGCCAATATAAAAGGAGTGTTTTCAAAAGAAGAATATAGCACTATCTCTGAGGCGTTCAGGATATTACGTACTAATCTCTCTTTTATGATTAATAAAAAAGAGAAATGTCAGGCTATTACTTTTACTTCATTCTCAGAAGGCGCGGGTAAGACCTTTATCTCCAGAAATCTGGCAATAAGTTATGTCTTGGCTAATAAAAAAGTAGCTATTATAGACCTTGATATACGAAAAGGGACATTAAGTAAGAGTTTACTTGGTAAGACTACGGGAGTTACTAACTATCTTTCTGATGATACTGTTACTATTGATGATATAATCTATAAAGATGAAGATTATGACATGATGGATATTGTACCAGCGGGTATGATAGCGCCTAATCCGGCGGAACTTCTTATGGGTGACCGACTTGATAAGTTAATTGCCGAAATGAAAGAAAGATACGATATTCTTATTGTCGATAATGTACCTATCGGTATCGTGGCGGACGCCGCAATTGCCAACCGAATTGCCGACTTGACTGTATTTGTCGTAAGAGCAGGCAAATTTGATAAAAGACAGATTCCTGACCTTGAAAAGATGTATACAGAGAAGCGTCTTAATAATCTGTCTCTTATTCTTAACGGGATTGATACTTCTAAGAAAGGTTATGGCTACGGCTATGGTTACGGTTACGGTAGTTATGGCTATGGTGCTTACGGCTATGGTTATGGATATAACAGCAACAAGAAAAAGAAAAGTTTGATTCCTTTTATTAAGTAATCATATAAAGCAATATTAAGCTAAGCCCCGGCGGATTTGTATTATACAAATGTCGCCGGGGCTTTCTTTTTACTTTAGTGTTGACGTTTATAGCGCCATTAATATCTTTAATTATATAGGTATTGAATAATCCTGCTTTACTACAGCCATTACGAAATTACTTTGAATACTACCTAAACTCGGTATCTGTCCAAGCTTATTAAGCACAAAGTCCTGATAGTGCTTCATATCATCTACATATATCTTTAGCATATAATCAAACTCTCCCGATATATTATAGCATTCCGTCACTTCCTCTACATCCTGAATATCTCTCATAAAATCATTACCAAGACTGCAGTTGTGTTGCTTTAGTTTTACATTACAAAATATACAAAACCCCTTATTAAGTTTTTCGGGATCAAGTACAGCCACATATTTCTTTATATACCCATCTTTTTCGAGTCTCTTTACTCTGTCAAAAACAGGAGTGGGAGATAAAGATACCCTTGCGGCAAGCTCTTTTGTCGTGAGATTGGAGTTGCTTTGCAGCTCCTTTAGTATGCGTATGTCTGTAGCGTCTAGTGTACTCATAGATAAATATTCTGTTTGAAAAATATTAAAGTGTCGTGTAAAGATAAAAAATAAACTTTATTGAGCAAAAATAGCGTTATTTTCTGAATATTTCATTATATATAAATTATACTTCTGTATTATGTATCTTTGTCAGTATAAAATAACAGAAGAAATTAATCATATAAATATAAAATACTTACTATTATGGAAACAAAGAATTTGCGCTTCGAAACAAAACAAGTACACGTAGGACAAGAAACTCCTGATCCGGCTACAGGCTCCAGGGCTGTGCCTATCTATCAGACTACATCTTACGTTTTTAATGATTTTGACCATGCCGCAGACAGATTTGCTTTGCGTGACGCGGGCAATATCTACGGCCGTCTTACCAACTCTACTCAGGGTGTATTTGAAGAGAGGGTAGCTGCCCTTGAAGGGGGAGTAGCCGCACTTGCCGTAGCCAGCGGAGC
>CAMTOT010000319.1 GCA_947074165.1 uncultured Bacteroidales bacterium | reverse complement strand
CAGAGGAGATATTTCCCGTAGTGGATGAAAAGAAACACGTGCTTGGTTTTGCGACAAGAAAGTTCTGTCACGCAGGTTCAAAGCCTTTACATCCTGTAGTACATCTTCATGTATACAATAAAAACGGGGATCTATATCTTCAGAAACGTTCAATGAATAAAGATATTCAACCCGGGAAATGGGATACATCTGTGGGTGGACATATTAATTACGGAGAACAAATAATTGATGCTCTTATGCGTGAAGCAAAAGAAGAACTTGGCATTGATGTGGTGAATCCTGTTGTACTATTTAGTTATGTTTTTGAATCTGAGATCGAGAAGGAGCTTGTAAATAGTTTCTCTGTAATTTATGATGGTCAGATATTACCTGATCCGGAGGAAGTGACAGAGGGGCGTTTCTGGTCGCGTGAGGAGATAGATAACAATATAGGAAAAGATATTTTTACACCTAATTTCGAATTTGAATATAAGGAGATAATGGCACTATAATTTTAATGAATTGTATGAGCCGTTTGTCATATTGCGAAATGTAGTATCTTTGCGTAATAATTAATCCGTATATTTTAATTATATACGGATTGTTTTTTATGCAGAAGAAATAAAATTAAAATATAGAAAAAGATGGCAAAACCTTCAATCCCGAAAGGGACACGTGATTTTACGCCGATAGAGATGGCGAAAAGAAATTATATATTCAATACAATACGTGATGTATATCATCTTTTCGGATTTCAACAGATAGAGACTCCGGCTATGGAAAACCTGTCGACTCTGATGGGTAAATATGGTGAAGAGGGAGATAAATTGTTGTTTAAGATTCTTAATTCAGGTGATTTCCTGAAAGGAATAAACAGGGATGATCTAACATCTGATAATGTGGCAAAGCTGGCATCTCAGCTTTGTGAAAAAGGTCTTAGATATGATCTTACAGTACCTTTCGCGAGATTTGTAGTAATGCATCGTGATGAGATTGCTTTTCCATTTAAAAGATATCAGATACAGCCCGTTTGGCGTGCAGACCGTCCGCAAAAAGGCAGATACAGAGAGTTTTTCCAGTGTGACGCGGATGTTGTAGGTTCTGATTCTCTTATCAATGAGGTTGAACTTATTCAGATTATTGACGAGGTGTTTTTCCGTTTCGGTACACGCGTTGCTATAAAAATGAATAACCGCAAAATACTTACAGGTATAGCTGAGATAATCGGACAACCTGAAAAGATTGTGGATATAACGGTAGCTATAGATAAACTTGACAAAATTGGTCTGGATAAGGTTAATGAGGAACTTTTATCGAAAGAGATTTCTCAGGAAGCAATAGATATACTTCAGCCTATTATTCTATTGGAAGGCACTAATGATGAAAAAATAGTGAAGCTCAAAACCATTCTTGCCGGTTCTGAAACAGGACTAAAGGGTGTGGAAGAACTTGAATTTATTTTATCAAAAGTTTCAAAACTTGGCATTCGTTGCGATCTTGATCTTGATCTGACACTTGCCCGCGGTCTTAATTATTATACGGGAGCTATATTCGAAGTTAAGGCTCTTGACGTACAGATTGGCTCTATAACAGGTGGTGGGCGATACGACAACCTTACCGGTGTGTTTGGTATGCCTAACGTATCTGGTGTAGGTATATCTTTTGGTGCAGACAGAATATTTGATGTACTTAACCAGCTTGAACTTTATCCTGAGGATTCGCTTCAGACAACTCAACTTGTATTTGTAAACTTTGGTTCAGAAGAAGAGTCTTATTGTCTGGATATTCTAATGAAGGTGCGTAAGGCCGGAATTCGTGCAGAGATCTATCCTGAAGCGGCTAAAATGAAAAAACAGATGAGTTACGCAGATAATAAACGTATTCCTTATGTAGCCCTTGTTGGTGCAAACGAAATGGAATCAGGCAAAATAAATCTGAAAAATATGATAACCGGAGAGCAGGAACCTGTCACGGTAGAGGAGCTTATATCTAAACTGTCGTAATTTTTTAATTACAATTCTTATAATATAAATATCCACCTGAAACATCATTAAGATATAATGAGAGTTTCAGGTGGATTTTTTTATAAATATATTGGTAAAAAAGGTTTATTAATTGGTGTAAAAGTCGGAATAGAAAGAAAGATTTTTATATTTGTGACAAATACCCCTTGTCAGTTGTTTAGTGTTTAAAAGAGCCTGTCACCATTAGTATATAATTAATTATGAGAATGCGACTTATAATTTCATTTTTGTTGTTTGTAAATAGTTTTACTACCTATTCTGTCTCTAAAAGCGAGCGGATGGAGTCTGATTCTTCGTCTGAAGACTCAATGATATTATCGCCGGTTATTATTCCTTACTCAAGTCTGTCATTCGCAGATAAGCTTGATAAAACTACCTCTTCGCGTTGGTATAAAATGTTTTATATAACTGCACCACTTGCAGTGACAGGTGTTATTATTACAGAGCAGGATAAGCAATTTAACAGCATGCGAGAAGAGTATATGCCAAAATTCAGTCAGTGCTATGACGATTATACTCAATATGCCCCGGCTGCTCTTATGCTAGCGCTTAAAAGCTGTGGGTATGAAAGTAAATATTCATGGGGTAGGATGCTTACGGCAGACGCTTTTTCCGTAGCAATAATGGCAGGTACAGTTAATCTTCTTAAATACACGGTTAAACGTGAGAGACCGGACGGAAGCGCTAATAATTCCTTCCCTTCAGGACATACCGCAACTGCGTTTATGACAGCGACAATGCTTCATAAGGAATATGGCGACCGTTCCCCATGGTTTAGTATAGGTGCTTATACACTCGCCACCGTAACAGGCTTTACCCGTCAGTTTAATAATAAACATTGGATGGGAGATGTTATGGTCGGTGCTTCGATAGGGGTACTGTCTACTGAATTAGGTTATCTTATAAGTGAATTACTATTTAAAGATAAAGGTATAAACAGAAGATCTAATAATCTTGAATTTGATTTTAAGGATAACTATTGTCCGAGCTATGTCGGTACTTATGTAGGGTTTAGTTTTATACCGGGCAGTTACTCTTTAAATGAAGGTGGTAGGATTACATTTTCTCATGGTGCCGTATGCGGACTTGGTGGGGCTTATTATCTCAACCCTCGTTTTGGTGTCGGTGGGAGACTTACTTTCACGGGAGTTCCATACGCAGTCGACGGTGTGGCCCAGGATAAAATAATAGCTACGCGAAGCGCCTTACTTACACTTAACACCTCTTATCCCATCTCCTCAAGATGGCTTGTCGGTTTACAGGTTTTAGGAGGTTACTCACGTTATGATTTTGATGATAAACAAATGTTTGTAGCTAACAGACACAATATAGCTGCCGGTATTGGTACAAATATGACCTTTCTTGCCGATAAGAATATATGCTCCAAGTTCTTCTTTGATTATATGAATCAACCTACTCCAAAGAGTTTAAAAGAAGGAGAGATACATGTTTTTAATTTTGGCGCGTCTATAAATATAATGTTCTGACAACGTATTTTACTTATAAAAAAAGAGGCTGTCTAACTATAAAATGTTTAGACGGCCTTTTTTGTGTTATTACTCTTTCATCTTATGTTTAAAAGGTTAATCAAAAATATCCTAACCAAACCTTTATATGCAACGGCGGTTGCCGATATCGGCAACCGTTGATTCTGACTTTGG
>CAMTOT010000318.1 GCA_947074165.1 uncultured Bacteroidales bacterium | reverse complement strand
CTAAAATGCCTGAATGGTTCTCTGAAGGCGGTAAAGGAAACATCATCGGTAAAAACCCTTCTAAAAACAAACTTACTGTTAGCAAAGACGCAGGTGAAGTAGACGCAATTACAGCAGCTACTATCTCTTCACGCGCTTTTCTTGACGCTGTAGCAAACGCATACAATGCCTATACAGGCACAAGCGATGCTGAAAGCGGAGCTACAAAACAGGAAAATTCTGAAACTAAAGAACAGGAGGCTATATAATTATGAGTAAAATTAAAGTTCTTACAAACGGTCTTATCAAAGAGAATCCCGTTCTTGTTTTGCTTTTAGGTATGTGTCCTACTTTGGGTACTACTTCTTCTGCAATCAACGGTATGAGTATGGGTCTTGCTACTATGTTTGTACTTATTTGTTCAAATGTTGTAGTTTCTCTTGTAAAAAACATCATTCCTGACAAAGTTCGTATTCCGTCTTTCATCGTTATCATCGCTACTTTTGTAACTGTAGTACAGATGTTTATGGAAGCATACATGCCGGCTCTTTTCGAAAGCCTTGGTCTGTTTATTCCTCTTATCGTAGTAAACTGTATAGTTTTGGGACGTGCTGAATCTTTCGCAGCTAAAAACGATCCGTTTAGCTCTATGCTTGACGGTATGGGTATGGGGCTTGGGTTTACTCTTGCGCTTACTCTGCTTGGTTCAATGCGCGAACTTCTTGGTACAGGTAAAATTTTCGGTGCTACTCTTTTCCCTGAAGACTTTGGTGCTCTTGTATTTGTACTTGCTCCGGGTGCGTTTATCGCTTTGGGTTATCTGATAGCAATAGTAAATAAACTTAAAACGAAATAATAGTTATGGAATACGTATTGATGTTTATCGGAGCGGTATTTGTAAACAATATCATCCTTGCACAGTTCCTTGGTATCTGTCCGTTTCTTGGTGTATCTAAGAAAACAAGTACAGCAGCCGGAATGGGTATGGCCGTAACTTTCGTTATGACGATTGCTACTATCGTGACTTACCTTATTCAAAAATATGTGCTTATACCTAATAATCTGCAGTTTATGCAGACTATTACATTCATCCTTGTGATTGCGTCACTTGTACAGATGGTTGAAATCATGCTTAAGAAAGTTTCTCCTTCGCTTTATCAGGCTCTTGGAGTATTCCTTCCGCTAATCACAACTAACTGTGCTATCCTTGGTGTAGCTATATCTGTTATTCAGAAAGACTTCGATCTACTACAATCTGTAGTTTACGCTATCTCTTCTGCTATCGGATTTATGCTTGCTATGGTATTGTTTGCAGGTATCCGCGAACAGCTTGCCATCACAAACGTACCAAGCGGAATGAAAGGTACACCTATCGCGCTTATCGTAGCAGGTCTTCTTGCTATGGCGTTTATGGGATTCGCAGGTCTTGCCTAACTAAATTAGAAATACCATTTGCGTATTTATTAATAAAATTATAAGACAAAAAAAGCGACTGTCGAGATTGAAAAATCAGACAGTCGCTTTTGTATTTATATGATTTTTGATAAATCAAAGATTACCTATTTCGGTTACTTTTTATCATATGCGTTTTGAATCTCTATAAGAAGCATATCCTGACGTAAACCCTTAGCTTGTATGAAACCCTGAGGGTTAAACAATATTGTCATCGGTATAGATTGTATTGCATAATCTTTTGCTACAGGACAATCCCAGCCTTTTAGATTACTCAACTGAATCCAGTTCAGATTATTCTTTTTAATAGCACTTATCCATGCTTCTCTGTTGGCATCGAGAGAAATACCGATTATTTTAAAGCCTTTATCTTTATATTTATTATAAGCTTCTTTCAGATAAGGAAACTCCTTTACACAAGGTGTGCACCATGATGCCCAGAAATCGACCAATACCCAGTCTCCTTTTCCAATATAATCACTAAGAGAAACCTTTATACCGGTTGTATCGGGGATAATAGCCTCTACAAATGGTTTACCTACCGCCACATTCTTCTCAAGGTCTACTTGTTTTTTAATCATCTCTATACCTTCAACATTCAAGAATGTCTGACCGGCATCGCTCAATATCGACTCGACCTGTTGATATGTAAATGATGATATAGACTGAAGAAATACAAGTGCTCCGGCAACATTTGTATTATTAAGCAAAGCAAAATTATACGATAAATTTGTTATTTCATTAGCGGCAACCTCATATTGTCCTTGATACACCATCGTTATTGAATCTGATATAGGTCCTTTAAGAGCCTCCATCTGATATTCAGACATTATCTTCTGAATTTTTGATACAAGATAATTTCTTTGAGTCTGAAACTCCGTAAGTTTATCATTATCGACAGTACCGGTCATTGTTGAAAATGTATCAACATATGCCTCCATATGCCCTTGCTGCAAAACAAATACAACAGGCGCCAGTCCCGTACCTTTATTACCAAAACTAATTTCTCTTATTACGGCAGAATCCGCTATACCGGTGAATTTAAATCTCTGATCCTTAACAAGAGCACTATCGACGGTCTGCAATGCATCATTCTCTATCTTCTGCAGATAGACATACTCTCCATCGAGTGAGGGATTAGCGATCATTCCCTTTATTTCATAATTCTTATCTCCCCCGCAAGAGAAGATCATAACAGAAAAGAATAAAGCAAAAACAACATAAAGTATCTGTTTCATAAAGATTCATATTAAAATAATATCTATAAAACAATATATATTGCAAAAATGTTTAAAAAGAACTTTATTTTTAGAACCTTTTTCTCAATCATATTTTATACAATAACTACTCTATAAAATTTCTTTGTAATCATTTATTTCTTCAATCGCTGGCTTAGAGTCAAAGTAAAATCCTGAGTCAGGATTATCAATACATCTTGACAACAGAGCCTTATCAACTTTATATAATATTGACGGATTGGCATTTACACTACTTTCTCTCCCTACAGACTGGAAAAGCGATTCATTTATATCAGAAAACATTGTAAGCATTTTTTTTTGGAAATTACCCTTTTCAAATATAATACGATAAGATACAGGCATACTTCTTCCCTTTCGTTTCGACAGAAGTCTCTCTAAAAGAAATTTTCTCTCAGACTCAGAAATACAGTCAATTAAAACCGATTGATAGACCGCAAGCAGGTCCTTCATTCTAAGATAATAAGGAAGCATATATATAGCTATCGGCTGTGTACGCAATAAGCCTCTTAACTCATTATATGCATCTTTTACTATTGCTTTATGATCAAAAGCAAGCTCAAAATCATCCTCAATAATATCTTGCAACGGCATCCAGAGAGCATCTGTAGCATCATCTCCACCCACAGGCTTTCCCATACCGCTTATATCTCCAAGTGCAATATGAGCAATACTAAAATACCATCCCCTGACATCTCTTTTCGGATTTGTATATGATCTGAATTGCCGTATGAAAGCCGGAACAAGTCCGGTCTCCTCTTTTAGTTCACGCAAAGCACATTTCTGAGCATCCTCTCCAGGATTCATAAAACCGCCAGGTAAAGCGAAAGTTCCGACAAAGGCTTCAAATCCACGTTTTACAAGCAATACCTTAAGTACGCCATCTTCTATTCCAAATAGGACAGTATCAGTAGCTACAGATCGGAAGAGCGTCGAGTAGGGAAAGAGTGTACGTCCGGGTGTAGATCTAGGTGGTCGCCGTGTCATTAAA
>CAMTOT010000317.1 GCA_947074165.1 uncultured Bacteroidales bacterium | reverse complement strand
TTGGGAATCCGTTGATTCCAAAGTCGGAAACGCCCGTTGCCGATATCGGCAACAGGCGTTGCACATATAGGTTTAGTTGGGATATTTTTATTATATACCAGCGAATATGATTCAGACCCCGTTTTACGCTGCTTTTTTATGTATTATCAGCCTGAACTTCTGACATTATTTTGTCGTCAGTACCTTTTAAATAAACGGATGGAGCCACACCAAACTGCGATTTAAAGCATTTACTGAAATAAAAAGGATCATTTATACCAACCTTGTATGAAACTTCAGCGACAGAATATTTATTTTCAAGTAACAATTCGGCTGCTTTTTTCATTCTTATTACACGGATATACTCATTAGGAGAATATCCTGTGACACCTCTTACTTTTCGGTAGAACATTGTACGTCCCATACTCATAGAGGAAGCGAAATCATCTACAGTAAACATAGGATTGGTTAATTGCTTATCCATTATTGACTGAAGTTTTTCAGCAAACTCTTTATCCCTGTCTGAAGTACATATAGCAGGTCTCGAAATCTTAGGATCGTTAGAGAACTTCTCTCTTAATCTTTCTCGCTGCTCAATAAGTTTAAATATACGCGTCATCAGCAGTTTCGGGCTAAATGGCTTAGTTATATAAGCTTCAGCACCGGCATCAATACCTTCAAGGTGATTCTCTGTTGAGCTCATAGCAGTGAGCAGAATCACCGGTATATGACTTGTATCAAAATCACTTTTTAATTTTCTTGTGACCTCATATCCGTTCATGCCAGGCATAAGAACATCACAAACGATAAGATCGGCATCAAAATTCTTTGCTCTTTCAAATCCATTTAAACCGTCAGACTCCGCCTCAACTTCAAAATATTCACTGATTTCTGATTTTAAGAACTCTCTTACATCATCATCATCCTCTATAATAAGTATTTTGTGCTTGTTAAGTGGTATTTGCGGTATTTCAGTATCTATTTTCTTTTCAATTTCAATAATTTCCTCTTTTCGCGTCTCTTCTTCAAGCAACACATTATTAGGTATTAGGAAGTCTTTATCTTCATATACAGATTCATTAAGAGGTATTGTAATAGTAAATACGGATCCCTCCGGTAAATTCTCGCGATATCCTATAGCGCCTTTATGCACATTAATAAGCTCTTTACTAAGATGTAAACCTACCCCCATGCTGCTTCCTGAAAAGTTACTCTGCATAAAACGGCTAAACAATTCACTTCTCTTCTCCTTTGGTATTCCCACACCTGTATCGGATACAGATACTATAAGTTGTGATTTATCATTATCGACAGTCGCGTCAAATATGATTTTGCCACCACTCGGAGTGTATTTAAAAGCATTAGATAACAGATTATATACAACTTTATCAATATTACCTTTATCAATATACATATTATATGACGAGACAGAAGGTGTAAATCTGAACTCCATATTCTTTGATTCGGCTGCGTCTTTGAAGCTTAGGAATATTTCATATAAGAATGCCATCACGTCAGTCTGTTCAAGAGACAATGCCAGCTTATTATTTTGCATTTTTCTGAATTCTAATAGCTGGTTGATAAGACGCAACATTCGTTTAGTGCTCTTATCCATTACTTTTACAGAATGAGCAATCTCTTTTGGTGAGCGTCCGCCTTTTTGTAGTTTTTCCAGTGCACCCTGAATAAGTGTCAATGGTGTACGAAATTCATGAGAGATATTAGTAAAGAAAACGAGTTTATACTCAGTTATCTCTTTCTCTATGTGTATCTTATTTCTTAATGAGTTGAAATTGCGAATTAAAGTAAACACTATATATAAAGCGATTACGGTAAATATTAAATACACTAAAAAAGCCCATCCGGTCATCCAGAACGGAGGTCTGACTACAACATTAAGAACAGTCTCTTTATCACTCCATACACCGGCACTATTGCAGGCTCTAACGTGCAGCTTATATGTTCCGGGATGAAGATTCTTATATGAAGCAAAATTTAGAGACGATGGGGTACTCCATTTATTATCGTAGTTGTCAAGCTTGTAAATAAATTTCGTATTGCCGGCCTCAGAATAATCAAATGTAGAAAACTCCAATACAAAAGAATTATGATAATGTTTGAGTTCAATTTCTTCGGTATAAACTATAGATTTTTTAAGCGGTGAATCTTTCATATCAGGACGCATCTGCACTCCATTGACCGAAAGATTGGTTAATGTCACCTCTGGAAGACTACCACCACGGTTGAATATTTTTTCAGGAGAAATAACTACAAGCCCATGATTTGTGCCAAACAGTAATCGTCCATCTGCAGTCTTGCAGGCACAGTTTTCGTTATATACATTACCAAGAGGAAATGAGGAAAAGAAGAAGTTTTCAAATGTTCCGCTTTTTATATCATAACGAGATATACCATATTCGGTAGCTATCCACAAACGTCCGCTTTCGTCTTCTATTACAGACTGAGCCATATTGCTCGCAAGCCCGTCTGTCTCTAAGAAGTAATCAAAAGTTATACCTGAGTAATCACGATTTACAGGTGTTACACATATACCTGACCCTGACATCGCGATCCAGATATTGCCTGAAGAATCTTCTGTGATACATTTTACCTCGTTGCTTTTTAACTTACCGTTGTTGTGGTTATACAACATGTATTTTTCAGGATCATCAATAAGCTCATCGGGATTAAAAACATAAATACCGTCACTGGTGCCAAGCCATATGTAACCTTTTTTGTCCTGGATTATTGACCTTGTGCGACTTTGGAAATAGTTTGTATTAAAAAAACGTCTGAATTTGTATTCGCCATTATCATATTGAGCAAGATTAAGCCCCCCTCCGAATGTTCCTACCCACATTCGGCCTTTACTATCACAAAAAATGCTGAATATATTATTATCACCAAGAGATAAAGAGTCTTCCGGGTTATGGGTATACCATTTACCATCAATACACAGACCATTACCGCGGCTTCCAAGCCATTCTTTATTTTGATTATCTCTCGCGATTGAATATATATTGGAAGCGAAATGTTTTTTACTTCCTTTTTGATTAAGTTCCTGATCGTAAGTATATACGCCACCGGTACGCGTACCTATACATATATCACCATTATTAAGAAGAGTAATCATTCGTATTGTATTGGAGCGGTCTATAAGGCTCTCATTTTCCGGAAATATACGAAGCGCACCTTCATTCATAATGCTTAGACGCGTAAGACCTGTAAATTCAGAACAAACCCATATTGATCCGGAACGGTCTTCCATCACATTTTGAAGATAATTAGAAGTCAGATAGCTGGTACCTTTTATATCTGATGTATAACGTTGAAGCTCATCCGTAGCCACGTCGTAAGAAAACAATCCGCCTCCGTAGGTTGATATCCAGATAATATCTCGCGAGTCATGCACTATATGGAATCTCTCCTGATCAATATATCCTACTTTATCATTATCTATCAAATTAAATGTTTTTACATCTCCGTTTTCAGCGTTAATATACCATGCATTTCCCGTAAAATTATTTACCCAGTAATTGCCTCTGTTGTCAGACTGGATCTCTCCATTTATGATATTGTATCTTGAGTCACGTGTTATGATACGGGTTTTCATATTAAAAAGATACCCGCCCTTGTTGGTTAGCAATAAGATATTATCCAGATCGGAAGAGCACACGTCTGAACTCCAGTCACCGCTCATTATC
>CAMTOT010000316.1 GCA_947074165.1 uncultured Bacteroidales bacterium | reverse complement strand
ATTGGCTGAAATATATAAAACGAAACCCCACCGGCAATGGGTGGGGTTTCGTTTTTATTGTTTTGCCGCTTCAATAGCCTGAGCAATGTCTGCGATGATGTCGTCGGCATCTTCGATACCTGTGGAGAAGCGGATTAAATCAGGCGCTACTCCGGCATCAATAAGCTGTTGGTCGGTAAGCTGGCGATGCGTGTGCGACGCTGGGTGAAGCACTGATGTGCGTGCGTCGGCTACGTGAGTCACAATAGCCGCGAGTTTAAGAGAATCTATAAACTTAAGTGAGAAATCCCGACCTCCTTTAAGTCCGAATGACAATACTCCGCACGAGCCGTCGGGAAGATATTTCTGAGCTATCTCATAGTATTTGTTGCTCTTTAGCCCCGGATAATTCACCCATGCTATATCCGGATTGTTCTCAAGATATTCAGCCACGCGCTGAGCGTTTTCGCAATGACGCTGCACGCGAAGGTGAAGAGTCTCTAATCCGATATTGAGAAGAAAGGCGTTTTGAGGCGACTGGATTGATCCGAGGTCGCGCATAAGCTGTACGGTCGCTTTGGTGATATACGCGCCTTTGCCAAATGCCTTTGTATATGTTAATCCGTGGTATGAATCGTCGGGAGTGGTTAGTCCGTGAAATTTGTCGCCGTATTTATCCCAGTCGAAATTGCCGCTGTCGACGATTACTCCTCCTACGCTTGTAGCGTGGCCATCCATATATTTAGAAGTGGAGTGTGTGACAATGTCGGCACCCCATTCAAACGGACGACAGTTGATAGGAGTAGCGAATGTATTGTCTACCATAAGAGGCACTCCGTGGGCATGGGCTATCTTCGCGAACTTTTCTATATCGAGTACCTGAACTCCGGGGTTGGAAATTGTCTCGCCAAACATCAGCTTGGTATTTGGACGGAAAGCCGCTGATATCTCCTCGTCCGACGAGTCCTGATCAACGAATGTCACTTCTATACCCATCTTCCTGAATGTCACGGAGAATAGATTGAATGAACCTCCGTAGATAGTTGACGAGCTTACGATATGATCGCCACACTCACAGATATTAAGAGCAGCAAAGAATGTAGCCGCTTGTCCTGACGCGGTAAGCATTGCCGCTACTCCTCCCTCAAGCGCGGCAATCTTGGCTGCTACGGCATCGTTGGTAGGGTTTTGAAGACGCGTGTAGAAATAGCCCGACTCTTCAAGGTCAAATAGTTTGGCCATCTGCTCGCTTGTCTCGTACTTGAATGTGGTAGACTGATAGATAGGCAGAACACGCGGCTCGCCTTTTTTGGGTGTCCAGCCTGCCTGAACACATATTGTTGATTTCTTCATAACTGTATAAAAAAGGGTCCTTAATATCTGTAGAATAATTAAGGACCCGTGTATTTAATGTTGTTATTATTTTGATAAGGCTTCGTGCATTGAAGCGGCGGCACGGCGTCCGTCTCCCATAGCAAGAATAACTGTAGCTCCTCCGCGTACGATGTCGCCACCCGCGAAGATATCGGCTACGTCAGACTGCATTGTCTCTTCATTGACAATAACCGTGCCCCAGCGTGAAACCTGAAGTCCGCTGATTGAGCTCGGGATAAGCGGATTGGGTGATACCCCTACGGATACTACCACTACGTCGACGTCGACCCACTCCTGCGCGCCCGGTATCTCTACCGGAGAGCGGCGACCTGAAGCGTCGGGCTCGCCAAGTTCCATCTTCTGAAGAAGCATCTTTGTAACACGGCCTTTCTCGTCGCCCGCGTATTCAATCGGATTGTGAAGGGTAAGAAACTCTACTCCCTCTTCCATCGCGTGGTGAATCTCTTCTACTCGTGCCGGCATCTCCTCAAGGGAGCGGCGGTAAACGATCATAGCGCGGTCTGCCCCCATACGTTTAGCTGTACGCACGGAGTCCATCGCGGTATTTCCTCCTCCGATGATTGCTATATTCTTGCCTTTAAGCACCGGTGTAGAACCTGCGCGGCCGGCATCCATCAGATTGATACGTGTCAGATATTCGTTGGCTGACATCACTCCGATAAGATTTTCGCCTTTGATATTCATAAAGCGAGGAAGACCTGCTCCTGAGCCTACGAAGATACCGTCGAATCCCATCTCATGAAGGTCGTCATACGAAATTGTCTTTCCTACCACTACGTTAGGAATAAACTCTACTCCCATCTGACGCATGATATTTATTTCAGCATCTACGATTACGTTGGGTAGACGAAACTCCGGAATACCATATTTAAGTACACCTCCTATCTCGTGAAGAGCTTCGAATACGGTCACGTTGTATCCGTATTTTGCCATATCGTTGGCAAACGCAAGTCCGGCAGGACCTGAGCCAACTACGGCAATCTTTTTATCTATTTTATTATCAATAACCGGCACCTGCATAAGACCGTTGTCTCGCTCATAGTCGGCGGCGAATCGCTCAAGGTAACCGATAGCGACAGCGTCTTTGCCCATCTTAAGATGGATACATTTTGACTCACACTGTTTCTCCTGAGGACATACGCGGCCGCATACTGCCGGAAGTGAGCTTGTCTCTTTGATAGCCTGAGCCGCAAGTGAGAACTCTCCTCTTTCTATATTTTTGATGAACTTCGGTATGTTGATGCTTACCGGGCAGCCCTGCATACATGTAGGGTTGGCACAGTCAAGACATCTGGTAGCCTCGGACTGAGCCTGCTCAACCGTTAGTCCGGAATTGACCTCTTCATTGTTGGTGATACGATACTTAGGATCAAGTTCGTTCATTTTCACACGGGGAGTCTCTGTACGCGCTTTCGCGTTTTTACTTTTACGAAGCTCCTCACGCCACGCCTGAGCACGCTCCGATTTAAGTTGTTCTGTAGTAGCCATAATGGGAATCTTCTTAAGCTTGTTCTATTTCTTTATACGAATTAAGACGCATAAGCATCTCATCAAAATCTACCTGATGAGCGTCGAACTCAGGTCCGTCTACGCAAACGAATTTCGTTTTGCCGCCAACGGAAATACGACACGCGCCGCACATGCCTGTGCCGTCGACCATGATCGTGTTGAGCGAAGCTACGGTAGGCACATTGTATTTTTGTGTAAGAAGAGATACGAACTTCATCATCACCGCCGGTCCGATAGTTACACAAAGAGATACGTTCTCGCGATTGATAACTCCTTCAACACCGTTAGTGACCAGCCCTTTGTTACCATAAGAACCGTCGTCTGTCATTATTATTACTTCATCTGATACGCGACGCATCTCGTCTTCAAGAATGACAAGATCTTTTGTGCGGGCAGCAAGTACAACTACTACTTTATTGCCGGCTTTATGAAACGCCTCAACGATAGGTAAAAGCGGAGCGACACCTACGCCGCCTCCACAACATACTACCGTACCGTCGTATTTCTCGATATGTGTAGCCTGCCCCAGCGGACCTACTACGTCAAGTATATTATCACCTTCGTTTAAATCTATAAGCTGTTGTGATGTTTTTCCTACTGCTTGTATTACAAGTGTTATGGTACCTTTTACAGGATCTGAAGAGGCTATTGTTAATGGGATACGTTCCCCTTTTTCACAAAGACGAACGATAACAAAGTGTCCCGCTTTGCGTGCTTTTGCAATCAACGGAGCCTCAACCTCCAGATTGGAAGAGCAAACGTCTGAACTCCAGTCACCGCTCATTATCTCGTATGCCGTCTTC
>CAMTOT010000315.1 GCA_947074165.1 uncultured Bacteroidales bacterium | reverse complement strand
AAGCAGAAGACAGCATACGAGATAATGAGAGGTGACTGGAGTTCAGACGTGTGCTATTCCGATCTAAATTGTAAGCAGAATATTATCTTTGGCATGAATATTTTAATTGGTAAAGAAAATTTGTAACAAAATGAGAGTAGCAGAAATCCTTAAAAACAATAATCAGACTGCATTTTCTTTCGAAGTATTACCTCCTCTAAAAGGATATAACATCGAAAAAGTATTTAATGTAATAGATAAACTTAAAGAGTTTAATCCCGCTTATATTAACATAACTACTCACCGCACCGACATTGTTTATAAGGAGATGCAACCGGGACTTTTCCAACAGGTCATTGAACGCAAGCGCCCCGGCACTGTAGCCATCGCGGCTGCTATTAAAAACCGTTACGGCATACCGACTGTCCCGCATATCATTTGTAGCGGTTATTCTAAATCTGAAATTGAATATGAACTGATTGATCTTGCTTTCCTTGGCATAAACAATATACTTGTGCTTCGAGGCGACAAAGCAAAGAACGATCCGCGTTTCATACCTGCTATAAACGGACATCAATACGCATGTGAACTTGAAAATCAGATTAAGGATTTTAACTCAGGGCATTTACTTGACGGTTCGAAAATGGACGTTACAAACAAATTCTCTTACGGTGTGGCAGGATATCCGGAGAAACATGAGGAAGCGATGAACTTTGACACTGACCTTATCAATCTTAAGGCAAAAGTTGACGCGGGAGCGGAATACATTGTTACTCAGATGTTTTTTGACAATGAAAAATTCTTCAGCTTCGTTGATAAATGTCGCGCTATAGGGATTGACGTGCCTATTGTGCCGGGATTAAAACCAATCACTTCGCTTAATCATATAACTATGCTTCCTAAAATATTCAGAGTTGACTTCCCTCAGGAACTTGCGTCTGAACTGTTGAAGTGTAAAACAAACGACGACACCAAAGCACTCGGCATTGAATGGTGTGCTCATCAGGCTCGCGAACTAAAAGAAAAATGCGTACCGAGTATACACTTCTATTCTATGAACGCTACAGACAGCGTTAGCAAGATTGCCGGGCTTATTTATTAATAAATTAAACTTTTTATCGTGAGAAAAAGCCAGTTCTTATCAGGAGTTTTCGCCTGTGCCATAACTTTTGCCTGCACGGGCAATAAGCATGAGTCGAAAACAAACGACAGCACTATTGCTGACTCAATCGCATTCAACGAAAGCGTATTCTATCTTGACATCTTAGCCGATTCACTTGACGTAGATGATTACACCATAAAGAAAGGTGATAATCTTGGGGGAATATTAAATCGCCTCAACGTATCTGCCTCAAAAGTAGAATCCATACAAAAAGCGGCAGCACCGGTTTTTGACATAACAAAAATTCAGCTTGGCAAACAATATACTGTACTGAGCGACATTAATACTGGTTTTGCCAAATATCTAATTTACGAGCGTACAAAAAGAAATCATATCGTATTTGACCTGAGCGACTCTCTTAAAGTATATGAATACAATAAAGAGATTACTACACGTGAGAGCGCGGCAAGCGGCATTATAGAATCATCTCTATGGAACGCTATTAAAAAAGGCGGTAATGACATTCTTCTTTCCGATAAAATGGCTGAGATATATGCATGGCAGATTGACTTCTTCGGTATCGCCAAAGGCGACAACTTTAAAGTACTATACAACCAGGCATACATTGACGACTCCGTAAAAGTAGAAATACAAAATATAAAAGGAGCAATGTTTACTCACCACGGAAAAGAGTTTTACGCTATACCGTTTATGCAGGATAGTATAACAGAGTATTTTGACGAAAACGGACAAAGTCTGAGAAAAGCGTTTCTTAAGGCTCCGCTGAAGTTTAGCCGAATATCATCAACTTTCTCTAACGCAAGAAAACATCCGGTGCTTAAAATCGTAAGACCTCATCATGGTGTTGACTACGCTGCACCGGTAGGTACTCCGGTGCGCACTATCGGAGATGGTATAGTGACGAAAAAGGCATATCAGGCAGGCGGCGCCGGCTACTATATAAAGATCAAGCATAACTCAAGTTATGAAACGACATACATGCATCTTTCTAAATTTGCATCCGGCTTAAAAGAGGGTAAACGTGTATCTCAGGAAGAGGTTATCGGCTATGTAGGCAGTACAGGCAGCTCAACAGGGCCACATCTTGACTTCCGTGTTCACTTCCAGGGCAAACCAATTAACCCTTTAAAAATGGAATCACCTCCATCGCTTCCTGTCAGACCGGAACTGATGGACTCTTTCAACACTGTAAAAACTCAGGTAATAAACGAACTCAATAAAATTAACATATAATATATGCTTTTCAGAGATATAATCGGCCACGAAGATATTAAGCAAAGACTCATAAAATCGGCTAACGACAATCACATCCCCCATGCCCTGCTCTTCTCAGGAATATCAGGTTTAGGGAAACTGCCGCTCGCATTGGCCTTTGCTCAGTATATACAGTGTACAAATCGCGGATTAAATGACTCGTGCGGTGTATGCCCCTCGTGTGTGAAGCATCAGAAACTTATGCACCCCGACATGCACTATGTATTTCCGGTCATTAAGAAAGATGAAAACACTATATGCTATGATTATATCAAACAGTGGAGAGAATTTATAGCAAACAACACATATTTCTCCATACAAGACTGGACCGCGTTTCTTGGATCTGAAAACAAACAGGCCGGTATTTTCACACGCGAAAGCGATGAGATAATCAAGAAACTTACACTCAAACCTTATGAGTCGGAATTCCGCGTTATGCTCATATGGCTGCCTGAGCGTATGAATGAGGCTACATCAAACAAGATTCTGAAAATTCTTGAAGAACCATACGACAAGACTTATTTTATTCTTGTAAGCAACGAACCCGACAAGCTTCTCTCTACAATCATATCAAGAACACAGAGAGTAAACTTTCGTCCGCTCGATGAAAAACTTATATGTGAAGTATTGAAGTCAGACTATAACGTAGATCCAGTAAACGCGTATCAAATAGCACATCTTGCAAACGGAAACTTCTACAAAGCTCTTTCAAACATATCTGTATCTGACGAAAAGACTCTGTTTTTTGAGTTGTTTATAAATCTTATGAGATCATCTTACGCCAGAAAGATATTTGAAATGAAAGCATGGAGCGACAACATGGCCGCATTAGGTCGCGAAAGACAGCTTAAGTTTCTTAACTATGCACAACAGATGATTCGTGAGAATTTTATAATGAACGTAGGCGTACCTCAGCTTAACTATATGACTCTTGAGGAACAAAATTTTTCTTTACGTTTTTCCCCGTTCGTCAATGAGCGCAATACTATGCAGATTATGGAAGAACTGCAAACTGCCGAGGAACAGATAGCTCAAAACTGTAACGCTAAAATAGTATTCTTCGACATGTCGCTAAAGTTCATAATGCTTCTGAAAAATCAATAATATTATTGGCATAAAATTTATCTTAAACAGCATAATTAGTTTCAATTCACACTAATTATGCTGTTTATTTTTTGCCAATACACTGTTTTAAGTTACCTTTGCGACACTGAAACACTATTTTTGTTTCGCCGGAATCCGGGGCTGACCGGTTTTGACAGCGGGTAGAAGTGGTGTGTAAGCATGCAGAGAGATGTCATCTATCTCTTTAATACACGGTGGCAAAATTTTAATTGGCGAAAATAA
>CAMTOT010000314.1 GCA_947074165.1 uncultured Bacteroidales bacterium | reverse complement strand
GAATAAGACGCACGCAGTCAAGTCTAAGCATGGGCAGATACATATTAATATAATAATCTATCTGTTTTTGTGTAAGCTCACAAAAGCCATACAGAGGAGCATAAGCAAGATTAAGCAGGTCAAATACTTTCTGACCATATTCGTTTACAAGCTTCTTTCTGTCTTTGGGCTCGACTACGGTAAGCTCGTATTTTTTCTTAACTATCTCGCCAATTCGTTTATGCTTGTCAGGGATTCCCTCAGGAATATATATTTTATACTCTACCCATGAAGCATCTACGCCGTACCCCATAGCCTCAATATGCGACGGGTAATAATCATAGTTGTATATTGTAGATGAGGTGCCAAGCTGATCAAACCCGTAGGTAAGACATCCTTCATAGTCAAGATCGGTGAAACCCATCGGTCCGATTAGTTCTGTCTGACCTTTATCTTTTGCCCACTTCTCTACCTTTTCCAGCAAAGCGCGACTTACTTCAGGATCGTCAATAAATTCAATCCATCCGAAACGGGCTTTCTTTTCATTGAATTTTTGGTTTGAACGGTTGTTTACAATAGCGGCAATACGCCCTACCGGTTTCCCGTCTTTATATGCCATAAAAAGAGCAGAGTCGCAAAATTCAAATACCGGATTCTTTTTCGGATTAAAAGTATTCTCTTCATCAAAAATCAATGGAGGAACATGAAATGGATGGTTCTTGTAGTGATTTAATTCAAACTCAATAAACTTCCGAAGATCTTTTTTCCCGGAAACCTCTTTCACTTCTATTGACATAACTTATCCTTTATTTGATTATTTAAGCCAAATATAAATATTTTAATCTATATTGTTTACTACAACCTGATTTAATGAGACTTTAAAGCAACTACCTTTCCCAAGCTCGGATTCTACGGAAATTCTGCCTCCCATCTTTTCCACAATCGCCTTGCTTATGGCAAGCCCTATGCCTGTGCCCTGCTTATAATAGTCGATCTTATAGAAACGCTCAAATATCATTGAGTGTTGCTCCTCTTCTATCCCACTGCCTGTATCTTTTACGTAAACAAATAGATCTGATCCTTCATAGTCAACCCCAAGTTCAATATAACCGGAAGATGTAAATTTGTTGGCGTTATTAAGCAGATTGGCTATAAGCTGAGAGAAACGACGAGGATCAATAAGAGCTTCGACATCATCGTTTTCAGAAAGATTAAGCCTGAAATCGACCTGGTTTATAAGAGGCAAAAAGGTGTTATATATATCCTTGATAATACCGTTTACATTGGTCGGTACAGGTTCAACTGTTATCGCGCCTGCCTCAAGACTCGAAAGGTCAAGAATGTCATTTATGAGTTTAAGCAGAAGTTCGTTGTTGTGATTAACCTGACTTACCATCCTGTCTTTTTGCGCGGCAGTCAGATTGGCTGAATTATTTTCATCAAGAAGGATATTTGTAAACCCGACAATGGCGTTGAGCGGTGTACGTATCTCATGACTCATATTGGTAAGGAAGGAGTGTTTTAGCTCCGCCTTCTCCGCAAGTTTCCGGGCCTGTATCAAGGCTCTCTTTTGCTCTTCAAGTTTACTGTTGGCTTCGTCGAGTTCAGCGTTTTTCTTTTTCAGAAAAGCGAAAGCTTGTTCTCGTCTAAGGTTTGCGACAATACTTTTTCTTATGAAGTATGTAAGAAGTAATATTATAGTGGATGTTAATAATACAACAATAATAATTAGCTCTGCCTTGTATCTGTATTGCAACGGAACATTTATAATACGATATTTTTTCGCAGTCTCTTTCATGGGGATTCCCCATTTCTTTAAAACAAACCAGTCGGCTACATATTCTTTTCGGCTCTGAGTAATTGGAATTTCACTCACTGGAGTTCCCTGAAGGATTCTTACCGCGGCACCTACCTGTTCTTTAGCCTGTATCTCTATAGTCGTGATATATCCCGCCAAAAGATTCTTCCTGTAGCCAAAGTTTTCAGAGATTGTGGTGAATTTCATATTTTGAGCCATTTCTCCGGAAGCGGAGCCCATATAATCATTCTTTATTTGCATGTAATAGCCATCAGTATTGAATGATCCCATTACCCACATAGCTTCAGCAAGCGACGCGTCTCTGAAAGATAAGGCTCGCAGCATTGTCTTTTTTGTACCCTCGAGATGTCTGCTCACATTACCGTTTACTACTAATGAGTCAACGTATTCATATCTGGCTGTATCTATAGAGGATAATAGCTGATCTCTTGTCTTTAAATCTATAAATGTACTATCAAGAAAGAATATTATCTGATATATATCATTGGGAGAAAAATCTTTAACAAGCTCAAAGTTGGTCTTAAAATCAATACGATCCTCAAAACCGGTCACATTATCGTATTTAGATATCAGATTATAGTTTGGGAAATTTACTCCTGAGAAAACCACAGGTACACTATTCACAAACTCATGATCTGATTTTAATAAAGAATAGTGAGCCTGATCGTCATTGACAAGTATTATATCAGGCACGAAACCGTCTTCTTTGCAATCCTGAAGCATCTCGGTCATCTTCAGAATCTCATCCTCTTCTCTGTATTTCTCGCAGTTAAGATATAGCACTCTGATATCAGGATTATACCCCGATATCCTAAATTCGTTTAGAATTAATTTATTATGGTCTTTAGACTGCTCAAACTCCTCTTCAAAGGAATGTATAATTATTACTTTTACTTTTGACTTAGATGAGACGCTTTTACTTATAGATATATAACACAATAACGTAATCAGTATGAATAGCACCCAATATACACGCTTCCTGATTTGCATAAATTTTTTCAATTATGCACAAATGTATACCAAATAGAGATAATCACAAAGTTACGCTTTTATTTTATCCATAATTTTATTTCATTAGATGCTTGAGAAGCAGATCTCTGCTGTCCTCCCGGACGACCTCCCGGACCGCCGGGACCGCCTCCGCCAGGGCCACCTCCCGGAGCACCGCCTCCGGGTCCGCCAAAGCCGCCGCCCATACCGTTTCCGTTAAAATTGCCTCCGCCCGTCTCTGCGCCAAAGCCATCTTCTGAATCGGATTGAGAAACACCCCGTTTATTCATATCTGGCATACCGCTAAAGGAGTTTTCAGATATAAACCCTACAGCAAGTTTTCCGGGCTTAGAGAGCCCTTTACTATTGACATATTCTATAGGTATATTTATAATGCATTTGTTATTCTCATTAGATATCTCAAAGCCCGCTATAATGCCGCTTTCCCGCTGTGTAAGGTCTATCAAGACAGAATCTTTAGGTGACGACTTCCAAAACCCTGATTTGAATGACTCCTTACGTGGCTCCGGCTTTCTAATATCCTGTTTATCCTGACTCTTTGCTGAGGCCTCACCTTCCTGACGTGGTAATTCGCGAGGATGATCTCCCCCTTCCGGATGCTCACTCTTATCGTTAGGTCTCTTACGCCCGGTGCCTTTTATAACCAATCCCATATCGGTCTTTTTCTTACCGTTTTCATTGATATATACGGAGAATCCATTTTCAATAACCTGCATAAGTCGCAGATGACCGGAGAATCCAAACTCTATTTTTATATTGGCATCATCAATATCTACTTTATAGTCTAAGCCCGATTTTATATCCTTTCCTTCTTTTACAGTATTGGCCGCCAACGCCGACACGCATGGCAACAGAGCAGACGCGATAATAAAAGACCTTATTTTATTCATAATATATGTGTATTTAAAAATCTATTGATACAAGATCGGAAGAGCACACGTCTGAACTCCAGTCACCGCTCATTATCTCG
>CAMTOT010000313.1 GCA_947074165.1 uncultured Bacteroidales bacterium | reverse complement strand
GACCTGGTTTTTTACGTTCAACAGCACGTGGGTCACGTGTCATGAAGCCTTCAGCGCGAAGAGCAGCTTTGTCTTCAGGGTTGATTTTTACCAGAGCACGAGCGATAGCAAGACGAAGAGCTTCAGCCTGGCCTTTAAAACCACCACCGTTCAAGTTTACTTTAATATCGTAGTTCTCAGCAACACCAAGTTTTGATAGAGGCTGTTTCACTACGAATTGAAGGATGCTTGAAGGGAAGTAAGTTCCTAGATCGCGTTTGTTGATAGTGATTTTACCTGTTCCTTCGCTTACGTATACGCGAGCTACGGCAGCTTTTCTTCTACCTAATGCATTAATTACTTCCATCCTGATTATTTGTATGAGTTAATATCAATTACTTTTGGCTGCTGTGCCTCGTGAGGGTGCTGATCCCCTTCGTAAACATGTAGGTTAGTCAAAAGAGCTGAACCAAGGATGTTTTTAGGCAACATACCTTTTACTACTTTCTGGAACAAACGAGATGAACCGTTCTTTTTTACTACAGAAGCTGCAGTATGTTTACGCTGTCCACCCGGGTAACCTGTGTAAGTAAGGAAAACACGATCGTTCCATTTGTTACCTGTCAATTTAACTTTGTCTGCGTTAATGATGATTACGTTATCACCACAATCAACGTGAGGTGTGAAATTTGGTTTGTACTTACCGCGCAATAGTTTTGCGACTTTAGCACACAAACGTCCCAACACCTGATCAGTTGCATCAATTACAACCCATTCTTTTTTTACAGTTGCTTTGTTTGCAGAAATGGTCTTATAACTTAAAGTATCCACTGCTAAAATTTTTTAAATAGTTAATTACTAAAAATATAACCTCAAACAGATCCGGACACTGGTCCTGTTTGAAGTACCTTTATATCTTCATCAGATATTAATCGGCTCGCAAAGTTACTGCTTTTCTTTTAATTACAAAACATTCAATGCTTTTTCAGCCATTTTTTAGTATACCTACTTATTAAAAAATCAAAAATTGCCGAACATTAAGTAGTTAAATGTCAGATAATACCGAACACTTTATACCCTATATCTATTTTATCTTTTCTTTCTTCTGACAAATCATTTGTTATTCTATCTGCCGCTATGCATATACGTGCCCTGCCAATATCGCAGATATTTTTATATCCGCATTTATACGCCGCACTGCCCGGATCTGTCTTTTCCGGTATCTGAACAATGATAAAACGGCGACAACCCTCATCCTCGGCATTTAGCTCCATCACGGCATGAGCAGTAGAAGAAGACCCTCCGAAGAAATCCATTACTATACTATCCTTATCGGTAATAGCCCTAATAAGCTCCTTAATAAGCTTCACCGGTTTTGGCGTATCAAATACATCCTTATCAGAAAACAAAGAAGCGATCTCTTCACGTGCGTCTGTAAATGTGCCCATTTCATCTATGATAGTATCAAAAAAATACTCCTGAGCTTCATTCTGAAATATTTTCAGACGAGGCACCCCGTCTCCGGCTTTTGGAAAGAATATCTTATTCTCATCACGATATTTTTGAAAAGTAGCTTTATCAACATAAAACTCCCTTGTGATAACCCTTCCGCTTGGCAGAGTTACAGAATAATAATTTGAAGAATTTACATTCGATTTATGTTCCGCTCTTGATATCACCCCCGATTCCCAACAACCTCTGGGATCATTATCCGCATTCCTTTTATCAGACTTCCAGTTTGGCAGCAGCTTTACCTTTCCAAGGCGAGTCGCCTTTTTATTCATATACACGGCAATGACATATTCATGAGTAGTCTTAAAACGACTAATCTTCTTCGTATTACCCTGCTTACCATTTTTACGCCATATCAGCACATCAAAAGACTTAGCACCGAATATCTCCTCCACCATAGAGAGCAGATTACTAAGTTCATGCTCATCTATAGATATAAGCATCATTCCCTTTTCGCAAAGTAAATCTTTTGCCGCCAATAAGCGCGGATATATCATACTACACCACTCCGATTTCTGCAGTCTGTCTTTATACACAAACTCACTTCCTGTGTTATAAGGCGGATCAATATAAATCATCTTAACCCGACCGGCATACTCCCGCCTCAACAGTTTCAGAGCATCAAGGTTATCCCCTTCTATATATATATTACCTGTACTTTCAGCGCGCACAGATTTATGCGGATACAATTCTAACTCTTTCTCCACCTCCTTCTCATACGACCTGATTGCGTCCTTCTTTCCAACCCAGGTAAATCCGTACGTTTCGCTTTCAGCGTGCACATTTTCACCATACAACAAACCCACAAGCCTTTCTAAATCGACACTCTTCTCACACCCTCCCCTGCCATCTGACTTTTCGACGATCACTTCAGGAAACAGGGATGCAAGTTTTTCGATATTCTGAATATACATTGGTGACTTATCTGATTTGTTACGCATAAAACGGAGTCTGATTAGAATTATTTGATAAAGATAATCTCTATTTACTTCACTTCCATAACATACACCATCTCTTCACCGCTTTTAGTAGCTATCTCTCCGTCGCCCTGCGTACTCTTTTGTACAAAAAGATGGAGTTTGCCACTCTTCATCCACAATCCGGTGTCGAGACTCGGTTCCCATGCATCAACGCTGAAATCACTCAAATCGGAATAGCTCCATACCCCCTGTTCTATATTGTCAGAATACGCCATCGACACTTTACTGCCTCGCTCCTCATCCCTATATATACAGTAAGCGCGCTTATTATTTCCTTTCTCCTCAATCACAAGTCTGGGACGCGCTACAGGAATCATCTTTGTTCCGCCGCCACTCAGACTGAAAGGAGTCGTACGATTAGTAATCTGCTGCCGGTTCCATTTCTCACCGTCATTCCATACCATACGGTACTGAGGCACATCACTACCCTGCTCTCTCCAATAAGTCACTATATACGGATTACCACTTTTGTCTGCAGTCATGCTTGTCTGATTAATCAACTCGCTTCGCTGTGGTATCATACACGCGTATTCTGCATTTAACGCGTTTATAGGCAAGGTATACTTCTCACCTGTCGATTTCTCCCAGGTCTTACCGCCATCAGAAGATCTGGCATAGCAAAGATCATGGTTAGTTTCCACCATCCAGGTCTCTCTCCATACCCACGATACATGAATACAATCCTTTTCATCAACACAAATTTGCCAGTAAGCATTTCGTTTACCCTCCCCGTCTATAAGGACACTCTGTACACGACTCCACTTCTTTAACCGGACATCATACCTGTTCATAACGAGATTACCATTACCCGAACTTCCGGAGCGATACACAAATATCAGGTCACCATTACTGAGATTATAAAACTCAGGATAAGTCACATGCGACTCATCGCTTCCTGTCATCTCTAAAATATCACCAAATACAAGTTCACCCGGCGCGACACTTTTACAGTATCTCAACGGGTGTCCGTGATGATCAAACGAAAGATGCAAATAACCATCCCCGTCCACAATCATAGATATAACATTATGCGCGTCCTTCACATTCCCTTTAAAAGGAGTACGTTTCACCTCCCATTTTTCAGATTTGAGTCTTCTTTTACCGACGTTCACATAACCGTCATTATCATAAAAACTTATATATTGATTTTTGCCGTGAGTAACCACCGAATTATTTCTGAAAACAGTAGTGTTTACCGATGTAGCCGCGTAGCCGGGAGCTACGGGTATCAGATTCTGCGCGGACAACGAGCATGCAGCAGCGCATACTAATAAAGTAAGGAGTGTGTTTTTCATTTATAAGATTTTTATTCTGATATTCTGTTC
>CAMTOT010000312.1 GCA_947074165.1 uncultured Bacteroidales bacterium | reverse complement strand
CCTACAGCTTCATCTGATGTTAATGCCGCTAATTCTGGTATAGTATTGTCTACTGCGGTTTATGCTCCGGGATATGTTGCTCCGAGAACAACTCTTGTTCAGACTTACACTCAGATCCTTAATGATTATGAGGAAGCTTTGTCATTGTTGTCTAAAGAGAAAAATAACGGATACATCAACTACTGGGCAGCTCTTGCTCTTCGTTCACGCGTTCACCTTTATAATGGTGATAACGCAAATGCTCTTAAAGACGCGAACGAGGTTATCGAGTCAAATGTATACTCTTTATATACAATTGATAATTATAGCGAAGTTTGGTTGCAGCAGTATACATCAGAATCTATCTTCGAACTAACGATTACAGCTTCTTATAACGCTCAGCGTAATTCAGCAGGTTTTTACTGTGATGCTACAGGTTATGGAGAATGTGGTTTTGTAGCCGGAGAGAATACTCTTCTTGAATACCTGCAGAATACTCCGTCGGACGTTCGTTCTAAACTTGTTAAAGTACAGACTGAAGGTGCTAATCCGGGAACTTATCCGGCTAAATATCCCGGTCGTGACGGTCTTTATGTAAACAACCCTAAGATCATCCGTCTTTCTGAGGTTTATCTTATCGCTGCAGAAGCTGCTCTTAAATCAGGTAACTCAGCTGCTGCGTCATATATGAATGAACTTAGAAAAAACAGAATCACAGATTATGTAGATGTTACTTCTGTTACTATTGATGATATTCTTGAAGAGCGTCGTGTAGAGCTTTTCGCAGAAGGCGCTAATGCATGGGACTACTGGAGAAATAAAAAATCAGTAAACAACTTTGCTGTTCAGACTGTAAATTATGATGACTACCGCACTGTCTTCCCTATACCACAAAAGGAGATTGACATTGCACCAGGTATTCTGATTCAGAATCCTAAATATTGATTAGATTAATCAAATATGATATAACCCCGCGATTATTCCGCAAGGAATTAATCGCGGGGTTTTTATTTTTCTTTAGTTTTAGACTCACTTTGTCAACGCCTAAATTATGTACATCTGATTATGTATATTTAGTGTCAATATTTGTTTAATATTAATATATTTATACAGTTTTAAAATTGTATCATTGCAACGATAATACATAAAATATGCAATTTATATACTATCTATGACAAGTGTAATACATAGTCAGATGGAAATAGATATGCTTTAAACCTAAATTTATTCACAAATTGTTAGCTGTTTAATAAAAATAATATACATTTGTGATGAAAAGATAGGGTTTTATAAGAAAGTGAAAATTTATACATAAATAAGGAATCTTTATGGCTGAAAAAACTTCAATTATCGAAGCGGACAAATTAGTAATCCGTTTTTCGGGAGATTCGGGTGACGGCATGCAGTTGGCAGGCACAATTTTCTCGAATCTTTCGGCAGTATTTGGAAATGAGATTTCAACATTTCCTGATTATCCGGCAGAAATACGCGCGCCACAAGGTACGCTTGGGGGAGTGTCGGGCTTTCAGGTTCACTTAGGAAAGAACGTACATACACCAGGAGATAAGTGTGATGTACTTGTAGCGATGAATCCGGCTGCTCTGAAAACAAACTCTAAGTTTGCTAAGGAGGGAACTGTAGTAATTATAGACGAAGATTCATTTTCTAAGAAAGATCTTGAAAAAGCAGATTATAAGACTGAAGATCCGTTTGCTGAATTAGGTCTTACTAACGTTCAGAAGTTGTCTGTACCGGTAGAGACAATGGTGAAAGAATCGCTTGCTGAGATGGGTATGGATAATAAAGCCATGCTTCGCAGTAAAAATATGTTTGCCTTAGGACTTGTTTGCTGGTTGTTTAATCGTCCTATGGAGCATGCGATGGAGATGCTTAAAAATAAATTTGGTAAGAAACCGTCTGTTCTGGATGCCAATATAAAGGTAATTACGGATGGTTACAATTACGGAAATAATATACATGCTACGGTGTCTACCTACCGCATAGAGGGTGGGGAAGCGAACAAAGGTATATATATGGATATTAACGGAAACAAAGCTGTCGCGTATGGTCTTGTTGCCGCTGCCGAGAAAGCCAATCTTGAGCTTTTCCTTGGTAGTTATCCTATCACACCTGCTACTGATATCCTGCATGAACTTTCAAAACTTAAGGCGCTTGGCGTAAAAACCGTGCAGGCTGAAGATGAAATCGCGGGTATAGCTACGGCTATCGGCGCTTCTTTTGCCGGCGACCTTGCCGCTACATCTACATCCGGTCCAGGATTAGCACTAAAAGGTGAGGCTCTAGGTCTTGCTGTTATGTCTGAGATACCGCTTGTAGTTATCGATGTAATGCGTGGAGGTCCGTCTACAGGTTTGCCTACTAAAACAGAGCAGACAGACCTTATGCAGGCTCTTTACGGGCGTAACGGAGAGTCTCCGCTTGTTGTGATGGCTGCTTCTACACCTACTGACTGCTTTGATATGGCGTTTATGGCTTCGAAGATAGCGCTTGAGCATATGACTCCTGTTATTTTATTGACCGACGCTTTTATCGGTAATGGCTCGTCAGCATGGAGAGTACCGGATATGGATAGTTATCCGGCTATTAATCCTCCTTATGTCACAGAGGCAATGAAAGAGGGCTGGAAGCCTTATAAACGTAATCCTGAGACTATGGTACGTTATAAAGCTATACCGGGTATGGAAGGATTTGCTCACCGACTTGGCGGATTAGAGAAAGACTTTAATACATCGGCTATATCTACGAGCCCGGAGAATCATCAGAAGATGACAGACACTCGTCAGGCAAAAATAGATTATATCGCCAATGTAATACCTGCTCTTGAAGTAACGGGTGATCCAGAGGCTGATATTCTTGTAGTGGGATGGGGTGGTACATACGGACATCTATATACTGCTGTAGAAGAGATGAACCTTGCCGGCAAACCTGTCGCTTACGCTCATTTTAATTATATAAGCCCGCTTCCTAAAAATGCGGCTCAGGTTATTAAGTCTTACAAGAAAGTGCTTGTTTGCGAACTTAATAACGGCCAATTCGCAGGTTATCTTCGCGCTAAGGTGCCGGGAGCTAATATTCTTCAGTACAACCAGGTTCAGGCTCAGCCATTCCAGGTAAGCGAGATAATGGAAGCAATAACAAAAACGATGGAGGACTAAAAAATGGGAACATATACATCAAAAGATTATAAAAGTGATCAGTATGTACGCTGGTGTCCGGGTTGTGGAGACCATGCCGTTGTAAACACGTTACAGAAGGCTATGTCTGAAGTGGGTGTAGCACCACATGAAACTTGTGTTATTTCAGGTATCGGATGTTCTTCACGTCTTCCTTACTATATGAATACTTATGGTTTTCATACTATACACGGTCGCGGACTTGCTGTGGCTACAGGTGTGAAAACTGCCAATCCTAAACTGTCTGTTTGGTCAGTAACGGGCGACGGCGACTGTCTTGCAATCGGAGGTAACCATTTTATACATGCTTTACGCCGTAATGTAGATATTAATATACTTCTTCTTAATAATCAAATATACGGTCTGACTAAAGGTCAGTATTCGCCGACATCAGAGAGAGGTTCGGTTACAAAGAGCTCTCCATTTGGAACTGTGGAAGATCCGTTTATACCTGCAGAACTAACAATGGGCGCAAGAGGTCATTTCTTTGCCAGAGCACTTGACGTAGACCTGCCAACGTCTAAAGACGTAATGGTCGCAGCGGCTAAGCATAGTGGAGCTTCTGTTGTGGAGATTTTGCAGAACTGTGTAATCTTTAATGACGGTATCTATAAATGGGTAACTGATAAAGAATTCA
>CAMTOT010000311.1 GCA_947074165.1 uncultured Bacteroidales bacterium | reverse complement strand
CAGATATATCGTCCGCTTAAAAATAAAGCGGCAGATAAGTTCTTTCTTAAGCTGCGTGCCCGCTTTGGTTCGGGTGCAATTGCTAAGAACGATACTTTAAGAGATATTATTAAAGTAAGAAAAGAGGGGCGTCAGCAGATGATTGGTTTCATAGCCGATCAGACACCGTCTTTAAAAGGACAGGTGTACTGGACGGAATTCCTTAATCAGGAAACTCCGGTGCTGAGCGGAGCTGAGAAAATAGGTAAGAAAATTGATGCCAACATACTATTCCTTGATGTAGTGAAAGTGAAACGCGGATATTATGAGGCAACATACAAAGTAATCACACTCGACGCAAAAGATACCGCCGAGAATGAAATTACTGAGGCTTACATTCGTCTGATGGAACAGATGATCAGACGTGCGCCGCAATATTGGTTGTGGACTCACAAAAGATGGAAACATAAACGTCCGGCTGAACAATGAAAAAAGTTTCGGTAATTATATTAAACTGGAATGGCATAGACCTGCTGCGTGAATACCTCCCTTCGGTAAGACAATTTACCGATCCGGGTATCGCGGATGTGATAATTGCCGACAATGGATCCGACGACGGATCTGTAGATTTCGTGTATCGCAACTATCCTGACTTTAGAGTATTCGCGATGACAGAAAATAATGGATTCGCCCAGGGGTATAATGTTGCTATAGACAAGATTAAGACAGAATACTGCGTGCTGCTCAATTCCGATGTGCGTGTAACTGAAGGGTGGCTTGAGCCTATGCTTGAATATGCAGAAGCAAATCCTGATGTAGCGGGCATACAGCCCAAAATATTATCAATCAGAGAAGAGGGTAAGTTTGAGTATGCGGGAGCTGCCGGCGGTTTTATCGACAAATACGGATTCCCTTTTTGTCGCGGACGTATATTCTCTACACTTGAGCATGACACAGGGCAATACGATACTGTAAAGGATATATTCTGGGCTACGGGAGCCTGTTTTTTTACCCGCACGGCTATGTATAAAAAAGCCGGAGGATTAGACCGTGAGTTTTTTGCCCACATGGAGGAGATTGATCTTTGCTGGCGATTCCATAATATGGGTCACCGCGTCACATGTGTACCTCTGGGAGCGGTGTATCACCTTGGCGGTGCTACTCTTGACGCCGAAAATCCGCGAAAGACATATCTTAACTTTCGCAACAGTCTGCTGATGCTATATAAGAACCTTCCTTCCGCGGGGAGAAATAAAACTCTCTTCATAAGAAAGGTATTTGACGCTTTCGCTGCCTTACGTTTTCTTTTAAAAGGCGACTTAAAAAATCTGTCGGCTGTATACGACGCCCATACAGACGCGTCTTCTATGATAAAAAGTATTTATGCCAATCACAAAAAAGGAGATGAAAGTAACCTCCTTGGCAAATTTCCTTATGCGCGACGCTCAATCGTGATTGATTATTATCTGAAAGGAAAGAAGAAATTCAGCTCTCTTAATGAATAAATAGTGCATAAATATTAGATAATTAACTTCATATCTTTAAATTGCTTAAAACTTTTCAACATATAAGATAAGTTATATGTTGAAAACCTTTTTGCTATTTTTTTTCTAATTATTTTTGCGAATTCCTCTATCAGAAGAGGGGTAATATTTACCAGGCAACACATCGCGTGTTGTCACATAAAACAGACTTAAAAAACAGAAATGAGAAAATGGCGTATTGAAGATTCTGCCGAACTATACAACATCAACGGTTGGGGGCTGAATTATTTTAATATTAACGAGAAAGGTAATGTAACCGTAACTCCACGTCCGGATGATTTTCCGGTAGATCTAAAAGAGCTTATGGATGAGCTTCAGTTGAGAGACCTTACAGCTCCGGTACTTTTACGTTTCCCCGATATTCTTGATACAAGAATCGAGAAAATATCAAACTGTTTCTCTCAGGCGGCAAAAGATTATGAGTATAAAGCTCAGAACTTTATCATTTACCCTATTAAGGTAAATCAGATGCAGCCGGTGGTAGATGAAATCGTAAGCCATGGCCGTAAGTTTAATTTCGGTCTTGAAGCGGGATCTAAGCCCGAACTTCACGCGGTTCTCGCGTTGAATATTGATTCAAATTCTCTTATTATATGCAACGGTTATAAAGATGAAAACTACATCGAGCTTGCCCTGCTTGCTCAGAAGATGGGTCGCAATATCTTTATTGTCGTTGAAAAAATGAACGAACTTCGCGCTATCACACGTATCGCTAAGCGCCTTAACATGCGCCCTAACGTGGGTATCCGTATCAAACTTGCCAGCTCAGGCAGCGGTAAGTGGGAAGAAAGCGGCGGCGATGTAAGTAAGTTCGGTCTAAACTCAAGCGAACTGCTTGAGGCACTTACTTATCTTGAAGAGAATGACATGCGTGACTGTCTTCGCCTTATCCACTTCCATATCGGAAGCCAGGTGACAAAGATTCGCCACATCAAAAACGCTCTTCGTGAGGCAGCGCAATTCTACGTGCAGCTTAGAAAACTTGGTTTCAATGTTGAGTTTACTGATATTGGCGGCGGTCTTGGCGTAGATTACGACGGGTCTCGCTCATCTATGAGCGAAAGCAGCATGAACTATACTATACAAGAGTATGTAAATGACTCTGTAGCAGCATTTGTTGAGGCGTCTGATAAAAACGAACTTCCTCATCCTAATATCATTACCGAGAGCGGACGTTCGCTTACGGCACATCACTCTGTACTTGTATTTGAGGTGCTTGAGACAGCCCAGCTTCCTGAGTGGAATGATAAAGATGAACTTGCGGAAGATGCTCATGAGCTTGTAAAAGAGCTTTACGAGAATTACGAGAATATCTCTCAGCCGCGTATCCTTGAAACATGGCATGACGCGCTTCAGATTCGTGAAGAGGCACTTGACTTGTTTAGCCTTGGTATGCTTGATTTGCGTACGCGTTCTCAGGTAGAGCGTCTGTTCTGGTCTATCGCAAGAGAGATTTTAAAGATTACAGATGGCATGAAACATGCGCCGGAAGAGCTTCGTAAGATTGCTAAAATGCTTCCTGATAAGTATTTTTGTAACTTCTCTCTTTTCCAGTCTTTGCCGGATTCATGGGCTATAGATCAGATATTTCCTATTATCCCTATTCACAGACTGAATGAGAAACCGTCACGTACGGCTACTATTCAGGATATGACTTGCGACTCTGACGGTAAGATTGATAATTTCATCTCTACACAGAACAATGCTTACAATCTGCCTGTACATCCGTTTAAGCAGAATGAGCCTTATTACCTTGGCGTATTCCTTGTGGGAGCATATCAGGAGATCCTTGGTGACCTTCACAACCTGTTTGGAGATACCAATGCGGTGCATATCAGCGTATATAAAGATCGCTACGAGATTGATCAGGTTTACGACGGTGAGACTGTAGCAGACGTACTTGATTATGTGGAATACAATCCGCGTAAACTTGTTAGAAACGTAGAAGGATGGGTGACACGCTCTATGAAAGAGGGTAAAATCTCGCCTGAAGAGGGTAGAGAGTTCCTTTCTAACTATCGTTCGGGTCTGTATGGTTATACATATCTTGAAAGAGATTAAATCGAAGTTTATATAATATACAAAGGCAGCCGGATGGCTGCCTTTTTTTGTTTCCGGCTGTAAAAATTGAATTTGCCTTTGTCAAAATTTTGTGCCACGCTCATGGCAGAGTTGTGTCACGTGCTTGTCACGATTGTGCCACGTGCTTGTCACAACTCTGCCATGAGCGTGGCACGGATTTTTGACAAAGGCAGATTGCTTTTTCATATTGGTTATTCTCGCGGATATTGTCAT
>CAMTOT010000310.1 GCA_947074165.1 uncultured Bacteroidales bacterium | reverse complement strand
ATATGCATAGTCACCCTCAATTTGAATAGTACAAGTCTTGATACCAGCCTCATCAATGTTTTTCTTTTTTCTAAAGAATATAAGAGGCGCCTATTGGTTATGTGGAATATGGATTAACTAAAGACTTCTTTATTATAAGTTTAACGAAGGATTTCCCTCTCAGAAAAATTACCACTGAGTTTTATTGAAGTGGGATCTTTAGAAAAGGGATAGATACTTAAACTCATATGGCACTGTTATCGTCTATAACTTCTATTAAACCCTTAATCTATGCTATCACGAGCATGACACCCTGATAGCGCATATTTATTTAAACGAACAACATAAACAGATACACAATGTATTTCATCAAAATTATAAATTTTCTTATTACACCTATTTCTTTATGTTTTTTATTTTCACAATAATTATATTGGGATGAAGACTGCGATCTTTAGAGATAAATCAAGTGGAAACATGAATGGGGGTACATCACTTAAATTTGATGAAAAAACTATTACTACCTTACGGATTTCCTATCGGCTCAACATCAAATGATTTTATATCAATATATTGGCCAAATGGAAAAGAAAAAGAAATTACAGCAAATCCCTATATATCAGAACCGGATATATTAAAATTATCCAATATTAAAAATGGAGATAATCCAATTATTATCCTATTCAGTTTAAAACAATTTTAATATTTGTATATTATATTCTGATAATACTCACAATACTTGTTTGTTTTTATATATTTTTCATAATTTTATCCTCTGTATATTAACCTTCTAAGTTTAAAGAAAATAATTATGATATATCTTATACTTATATTAATACTATCATTTACAGCCTGTACAACTCAAGATAAAGAGAAGAACACCATAAATACAATTTCATGGAATAAAACTTCAACGATTAAGACTTCTGATTTATTAAATAATGCAACCTACATTTCTTTAGAAACAACAGAGGAATCTCTTATAGGTAGTATATCTCATTTGAGAATTTTTAATGAACGGATCTACATATTAGACACGTATAAACAACAGGCTCTTTTTGTATTCACTATTAATGGTCAATTTATACAAAAGATTGGTGGAGTTGGTCGAGGTCCGGGGGAATTCTCTTCCCCGCAGTCTTTTTGGATTAATAATGACGGCATCTTTATTCTTGATAGAGTCCAAAATCAGATTCTTCATTATGATTTACATAATTATGCATATATAGAGAATATTATACCCCCTGATTTATCACCATTATCTTTTTGTGTGTTGCCAGGAGGTGAACAGTTCATTTATTATTTCCCTAATCGTGCTAAAAATAAATTAAATGATATGCAGTTTGTTTTAGCGGATAAGGAGGGTAAAATTCAACATCTATATTATAAGTCAACTCCTTCCAGTAGAATTCTGCATGGAGATGCTCATAATTTCCATATCCTATAAGCGTATGGAATGAAAATTTAGTAGGGGCAATCTATCCATATAACATAGATTATGAGAGTGTAACAGATAAACAAATAAAAGGTATAATATCAACTAAAAAATAAGATGATAATCCTATTATTGTGATTTATTAGTTTGAGGTATTGAAATAACTTATATTTCTATGACAGCATATTCAGTCTTTAATAAACAGATACAGACATAGAGTTTAAATACATATATCCTTTTTATTTCCATGAATTCACACAAATCAACATTATACATATTATTATCAATAATACTGCATAGCGGATGTGGCGACTCTGCAAAAACGTCAGAGGATGATGACCAAAATATATCTGTAAGAGAGTTACCGGCAATCCCTTCGGAGAATGTCAGTGTCTTTACTATAAAAAGTGATGTGTTTGATAAGGAGCTTTTATCAAACGGAATTCTGCGTGCAAAAGAAAAAGCGGAGTTGAAATTTACCTCTCAGGAGATAATAAGAAATATAAACTTCAGAAATGGAGACAGGGTAAGTCGTGGTGAAGCAATTGCATCACTCGAAACAATGAAAATAGAGAATAAAGTGCTTCAATGCAAGAATTCTTTATTACAGGCCCGTCTGAATCTTCAGGATGTTTTGATTGGCCAGGGATATACACTTGCAGACTCTCTTTCCATTCCTGAAGAAACAATGAATATAGCCAGAGTGAAAAGCGGCTTCGAACAGGCCATAGCTGATCTTAAGACAGCTGAATATGATCTTGATAAAGCAACAATAAGCGCTCCTTTTGATGGTATAATAGCTAATTTATATGATAAACAATTTAATTACCCTACGACAACATCATTTTGCACTCTTATCAATGATCGTTATTTCGAAGCTGAATTTAAGGTACTTGAGAGTGAAATCAGCAGCGTAAGGAGGAATGATAAAGTCGAGGTTATACCTGTTTCGGGTGGAGAATCTTTTATTGGTAAGGTGACTGCTGTAAATCCTCAGGTCAATGAGAAAGGGCTTGTTGAGATTTCCGCACTTGTTGAGAACAGAAAGGGTCTGCTTTTCGATGGAATGAATGTGAATATAAAGGTCAAACAGGAGATACGCGATTGCATGGTCGTACCTAAAAGCGCGGTCGTTATACGTTCGGGCAGGCCGGTAATATTTATTCATAAAGATGGCAGAGCGATATGGAAATATGTCACACTGGGGCATGAAAACAGTAGTTGCTACACACTTTTGCCAATGGAAGATACAGTGAGTGAAGGTGATGAAGTGATATTTGAAGGTGTATTGAATCTTGCTCATGAATCGCCTGTGATAGTAAAACAATAATCTGCTGCCAATGATAAAGTTTCTTATTGACAGACCTATCGCGGTAATAATGTCGTTTGCCGCGTTTTTCGTACTCGGAATAATCACATATTTTGCTATTCCTGTATCATTACTTCCTAATATCGATATTCCGGAGATTACGGTAAGAATAGACGGACGCTCACTTTCTGCACGTGAACTTGAAAACAGCGTAGTAAGTAATCTGCGTCGAGAGCTTATGCAGGTTAGCGGTTTAAAGGATATCAGAAGCGAGACAAGAGATGAAAGTGCGGTTATAAAAATCTCTTTAAATTATGACACAAACGTCAATCTTGCCACAATAGACGTAAATGAGAAGATTGATGCCGCAATGAGCCGTCTGCCACGCGAGACCAGTCGTCCGAGAGTTGTCAGATCAAGAGCATCGGATATTCCTGTTTTCAATATGTGTCTTACTTTCAACGATGATACTCCATTTGAGATTAACAACGATGAAGAACGTTTTCTTCAGCTATCTGAAGTTTCGGAGAATGTGATAAAACGTCGTCTCGAACAACTACCTGAGATTGCAATGATAGATATAACAGGCATAAGAAATACTGAGGTCGAAATTATTGCGGATAAGAATAAGATGGATCTTCTTGGATTGAAAATACAGGATATTGAATCTATCCTGTCCAATCATAATACGGAGCCGGGAGCGATGAGAATTAAAGAGGGATATTATGAATTTGATATCCGTTTTTCATCAGTATCAAGATCTGTCAATGATATTGCCGGCATATATGTAAATCATCAGGGGCGAATTTTAAGATTGCGTGATTTTGCCAACATACGGCTAAAAGGATCCGATAACAACGGAATGGCAATAGTCAACGGTAAACCCGCTGTGATAATGGGTGTGATAAAGCATGGCAATTACAGCATGGAGAAAATGAAGCTCTCACTTTCGGAAACCATTAACGATATGGAGCGTGAGTTTGAAAATATAGATTTTACTATAATTCAAAATCAGACTGAGCTTCTTGACTACACTATATCAAATCTGAAATGGAATCTCCTGACCGGTTTCATTTTAATCTGTCTTGTTGCGCTCATCTTCCTTGGTGATCCGCGTTCTCCGATAGTGATATGCGGCAGTATGT
>CAMTOT010000309.1 GCA_947074165.1 uncultured Bacteroidales bacterium | reverse complement strand
GGGACCTCATGATTATGAATCATGCGCTCTAACCAACTGAGCTATCTCGCCATCTGCGTTTGAAGCACTTCTGCAAGCGTTTTCCTCAAATGCGATGCAAAGATATGTCTATTTTTTTAATTTCAAAACTTTATCGTAAAATAATTTCAAATTTCTACATTTTAATAAACTATTTTGGTCTTATTGTTGCTTTTTACATTACTACTACTTATCATTGTCATATTAAATATTCAGTATAATCACGTTTATCTTATATCGGTACATCAGTGATTGACTAAATATAGTTAATTAACAGGAAAACACTTAAATACAGCTTATGGCCAAAGAAAAATACAGCATTGAATTCCCTCTTGGTACAGTATCGCCCTCCGTTCTATGGGGATATATAGGTACACCTAATGGTCTTTCTAACTGGTTTGCCGATGATGTAACTCATGTAGGCAAACATTTTACTTTTATTTGGAACAAAATCCCTCAGGAAGCTGAACAAACCGGTTGCCGCACCGGTGTTTTCATCCGATTTAAATGGAAAGAAGACGAAGGACAGCGCGTTTATTTTGAGTTTAAAATCTCTCAAAATGAACTGACAGGTGGAACTGTACTTGAAATCACTGATTTTGCTGAACCGGAAGATAGAATTGATTCTATCGATTTATGGGGATCTCAGGTAGATAACCTTAAACGCCGGGTAGGTGTTGAAGTATGACACGATAATTATAAGAAAATACAAAACAGGCTGTCGGGAGTTATTGCCCGACAGCCTGTTTTGTGTTTTATTGAATTTATTGTCAGAAATCAAATCCAAATTTAAATATAAAATACGGGTTAGTTGATTTACTGCTATACCCGAGACAAGCCTCTATTGGCCCAAATATCGTGCGATAACTATAAGCTATGCCTCCGCCATATATATAGTCGACATCACTTGTGGCGAAATCGACAATATCTGACGACTGCCCAAGTATATTACCCCTTATGGTTATGAAGTTATTATCATAAATACGCTGACGCATGGTAAGTGACGCTATTGCCACATTATTGGCAGCTACCTCTGTATATCCCATACCCCAAAATGGAAGTTGCTGACTGACATATTTACCAAGATAGTTTGAACCAAAGCAATTACTTAACACAAGCGGGACATCATCTGCGCCGGCTATAATACGCGCGTATATGCCGGGGATAATAGTAAACTTACTGCCTGGCGATATAGCCCAGTTCCAGTCTCCAAGGATTGTAAAGAATGGTTTGTCATCTTTGTATTTATACCCGTTGTCGGTATAAAAATTGCCGCTCACACGCGCTCTTACTCCCGAACGCGGAAATACTCTGTCGTCGGTGGTATCAAGGAGTACAGATGCATAATAATCTATTAAATGCTCATTATCTATGGTGAAAGAACTTGGCAGCTTATCTGAAAGAAGCAGATTATTATAATCATAATAATCATATGCGCATCCGATATTAAGCATAAAGGAACGTTTCAGTACTCGTTTGTAACTCAAATCCGTACGATAATTGCGATAAGTTACATTAGATATTCTCTCTCCGCCTTTATATAGATAAATATCATTATAATTAAACCCATATGAGAGAGATATATTAGATAATAACGATGTGTTGAGAGAGTAAGCGAGCGAGGCGCAGGATCTCATGCCGAGTCTGCCGTTGAATATAATCCTTGACGGAAGTTTACTGTTTAGGTGATATGTCGTTCGTAGTGTAACGGCGGCAAGCTCTTCTGTATCAAAACGTATGCCGACGTTTATCATATTTTCTCTTCTCTCTGCAAGGTTGAATAGCAAGTTGTATGTACCGTTATTGTTTTGTACAAGTGTATATGAAACCTTTGAATAAAACAGTGTGCCATATAGAAACGAGATAGTCTCTTTAATCTGAGCTTTAGTCAGAAATGTATTTTCATATAAATCACACATCTGCATAAGATCCTCTTTCTGAATATCATCAAGCCCTGAGAATGTAATCTTTTCTACAAGAAATATATTTTTGTTTTCTCTCTTATTTTCTCTTTGTTTTGGCGTATAACCGGAAAAGTATTTTTGTTTAATCTCCAGTAAGTTTTCTTTCTGCCCGGCAGCGGCTATATCACCTCTGGCCAGCAGAGAGTCTATCGCACTGCGGCCGAAGCTTGAGGCGCTATATCCTTTTACGTCTACTTTTATATATATGTCGGTATTTTTGCGGGCCTCCTCAAAAGTGGACTGACACGAAAGAGCTATCAGCTGCCCGAACACAGACTGCACATCTGTCAGCTCATCGGCTGTTTTCAACTCGTCTTGCACATCCACGCCGATTATTATATCCGCTCCCATATTTTTAGCCACACTCACCGGGTAGTTATTAACCATACCTCCGTCAATCAATGCCATTCCATTGTGCATTATCGGTTCGAAAGCACCGGGTATAGACATGCTCGCGCGCATAGCGAAGGCAAGATTACCACTGCGAAATACAACTTCCTCTCCGGTTACAATATTTTCCGCTACGCAGGCGTATGGTATAGGCAGCTGATTGAAATCGATAGAGTCATGATATCCCTGCGTGAGTTCAGAAAAAAGAGAATATAGATTCTGTCCCTTTACAAATCCGCCGCCTAAAGCACTTTTAGGATTCTGGTTAAAAGGCAGAGATATGATATATTTTCCTGAATTTTCTTTTGTCTCAAACGAGCGAAGCTCCTTACTCACTCTGTCACTTAACAAGAAACTCCAATCCTGCGATTTGACAAGCGAGTCAAGTTGCGATGTAGTATAACCGATTGAGTATAGCGCCCCGATGAGCGACCCCATACTGGTGCCGGCTATATAATCAATCGGTATGCCAAGTTCCTCTATCGCTTTTATAGCAGAGATATGAGCTACGCCTTTTGCTCCGCCGCCACTCATGACAAGTCCCACTTTAGGACGTACAGGCTCTGCTGCCGATATATATAATCCTTGATTTATAGTGACGGAATATATAAATATGATTAATAAGATTCGAATGATACTGTTCATAGATAACAGAGGTAGGTTATGTTAATTTAATAAGTAAAAGAATGAAAAAATATTTATTCTTACAATGCAATTACATGCTATAGTTAATAAAATACTACAATTAGATAATTTTCACACGAAAAAAGAACACAATACTGATTAATAAATACTTTTATCTTTACAAACACTTAACACTTACTATTATAAAAAATATTTTCATTTGTTTTTGTTGCTTCTTCACTCTTATTGCAATAATAAGTTTCACTCCATATTTTCTATATCTTTCGGGGCAGATAAGCGAAGATAGAATATGGCTTCACAGAGCAAATTCTTTAGAAAAAGCTATTGAGCTTGAAGAGAAATATCCAAATTTCGAACTTGATGTAATATATAATGATGGCACATTTTATGTTGCTCATGACTTGTATGATATTAATGATGAGATTCTTGAGAATTATTTCTTTTATCTATCCGGTAATGACAGCAAAGTGTGGCTTGATATTAAAAATATTACTACAGATAATGCGGAAATACTCTTTGAAGATCTTAACTGTCTTGCCGAACAATATAATATACATGAAGACAGGATTATTGTAGAGAGTCGTAACTGGGAGGCTTTTGAACTTATTAAAGATACAAATTACAAGAAATCATTTTACATAGATATGGATCCTGAGTCGGATATTGAATGTAAAATGAAGAAAATAAAAGAGATTAATAAGGCTTATAGCTCAGGATATATAGACGCAATATCATTCTGGGGTGAGAACTACAGATTTATCAGCGAGAATGTAACATACGCGGTTTCATTTCTGACTTGGGAGCATAGATCGGAAGAGCACACGTCTGAACTCCAGTCACCGCTCATTACCTCGTA
>CAMTOT010000308.1 GCA_947074165.1 uncultured Bacteroidales bacterium | reverse complement strand
CGGCATACGAGATAATGAGCGGTGACTGGAGTTCACACGTGTGCTCTTCCGATCTCATCTATAGAAAAATTCTGCTGATTCACATTATTAAAAAGACCAAGTAGAGTAATTCGCCTTTCTCCGGAAAAATAATTTATATTTCCTCCCACATTATATCTATCATCAGAGCCATACTGCCCATAAACCTTACCAAACACACCATTTCTTTTATAACTTCTGGTTTTTACATCTATAGCCTTAACAGTATTACCATCATCAAATCCGGTAAACTCAGCCTGATCGCTCTTTTTATCGAATACCGCAACAGACTGCACAACCTCGGCAGGCAACGTTTTAAGGGCTAATTGAGGATCATTTTCAAAGAACGGCTTACCGTCCACAAGTACTTTTTTCACCTCCTCACCCTGAGCCTCAATCTTTCCGTCAGTTATATTCATGCCAGGCATTTTCTTTATAAGCTCTTCGGCTGTAGCTCCATCCATTACTTTATAGCCATCCGCATTATAGACAGTAGTATCAGCAATCTGACGCACTCTCATGTTTTTACCAACTACTTTCGATTCATTCAACTCAGTGATATTTTCTTTCATTCGGATCTTGCCAAGCGAGTTATTTCCCGGACGAATATTTGACTCTTTAATCTGCTTATTATAGCTGACATAAGAAAACTCAAACCTATAATTCCCCGGACGCGGCAATTCAATGTTAAACATTCCTTTTTCATTGGTAATTGCAAAGGTCTCTTCCGATCCATTTGAAAGAATCGCTTTTACAGTCGCGGCAGGAAGTGGATCATCACTGTCTCTGTCAACTACAGAACCGGTTACTTTTACGAATTGAGCCAACAGCTCACCATGTATTAAAAATCCAAATACTGATAACAATAGAATGTATCTTCTCATTATGATAATTTATTAGTAATACAAATATGACAATTTGGAGATACATTAATATATCAGAAGAGGGTAAGTAAACCAAAACTATAGGTGAAACACCTTATAATAATTGTAATCTATCAGACTAAAAACATAAAAATAATTGAGACCTGAACAAATTATAAACATATATGTTTATTGAAATATAAGTAAAACGTCATTTCATAATTAATTAAATAACCCATAATAAATACCGGTAAAATTATGAGAGAAAAGAAAACCTCCGATAAACTAAACACCGAAGAAAGACAAGAATTAGACAGCTCCGAATTCGGACTTCCCGCTCAGAGAGCATATCCGATGCCTGACGCGGCACACGTGAGATCTGCCGAAGCTTATTTTCGCTTTTGTCCAGACTCTGAGAAACCGGAGCTTGCAAAAAACATTCTTAAGAAAGCGGATGAATTTGGCGTTAATATAAAAAGTGATACTATTTTATTTTGGGCAAGACAATAAAATATCATATTCTAACCTAAATTATAAATATATGATTACACATGGTACAAAAAGAAATAAAAATTGTACGGAGGAGATCTTTCATTCAGATTATGGATGGCTGCCGTCAAAACATTTTTATGATCTTATCTCTAATGATGATGATCCTCAAGAACCCGGTTCTGAAACTGAAGAGCGTGTACGTGGTGAGAGATTAGACCATTTTTATAAACGTGCCAACCATTATTCAGACATGGGCAAAGATGATTATCTTGATTAAAACCCTAAAAAATTAAAGATAGGCTGTCTAAACTTAAATATTAGACAGCCTATCTTGTTTTATACCCCATATATTGAAAGATATGATAAGTGCATTGAATAGTATTTCTTATTTTTTAATATTTTTACATATTCTATACTCTACGATTGAGAGTCATTATAATGACAATATTAAATATTATTAGTTTATCACATTATAGAAATTATGCAAGACGAAAAAAAAACGGTCGGACTGCCCGAAAACGCATTCCGTCCTCTTAATCAGGGAGAAGATTACAAACCTCTGCTTCCCGCAAATGAACCATTTAAAGGTGTTAATACATGGTCTGTAACCTGGGGTGTAATAATGGCTATCATTTTTTCGGCCGCAGCTGCTTATCTCGGGCTAAAGGTTGGACAGGTATTTGAAGCTGCTATACCTATAGCTATCATTGCCGTTGGACTTTCAAGCGTAGGCAAACGAAAAAATTCACTTGCCGAAAATGTTATGATACAATCTATCGGAGCTTGCTCAGGGGTAATTGTAGCGGGCGCCATATTCACATTGCCTGCTCTTTATATTCTACAATCAAAGTATCCTGAGTTGACGGTAAACTTTATGAATATCTTTCTTAGCTCTCTTCTTGGTGGTATCTTAGGTATTCTCTTCCTAATTCCTTTCAGAAAATATTTCGTTTCTGACATGCACGGTCAATATCCTTTTCCGGAGGCTACAGCTACTGCTCAGGTGCTCGTGTCGGGCGAAGGGAGCGAAGGACAGGCAAAACCACTTATCCTCGCAGGCGCAATTGGCGGTTTATACGACTTTATTATAGCAACCTTCGGCTGGTGGAATGAAACATTTTCATCAAGATGTTTCGCTTGGGGAAATACTATAGCCGAAAAAACCAAAGCTATGTTTAGCATAAATGTAGGAGCAGCTGTCGTTGGACTTGGATACATCGTTGGTCTTAAATATTGCGCTATTATCACATTCGGGTCGCTATTTATATGGTGGTTCGTAGATCCTCTTATGAATATTCTATTTTTTGATTCAGTACTTGCCTTTGGCAATCCTGATATTACGGCTACTGTTGGTAGTATGAGCGCAGAAGAGATATTCCGCACTTATGGAAGACAAATTGGTATCGGAGCCATCGCAATGGCTGGTTTGATTGGCATATGGAATTCGCGCTCTGTAATTGCAAGTGCAGGAAAGCTGGCTGCTCGCGAAATGAAAGTTAAAGATGTAAGCGCTCTTGAAAATGTCAAACGCACTGCTCTTGACATTACAATGAAAAAGATATTAATCTTAGCGGCAATATCACTTGTATTCACTCTACTGTTTTTCTGGATCGGCGTAATCGGCAATCTATGGCAGGCATTTATTGCATGGGTTGTTGTTGCTGTGATTGCATTCCTCTTCACCACTGTAGCAGCTACGGCTATCGCTATTGTCGGATCTAACCCGGTTTCCGGGATGACTCTAATGACCCTTATCCTGGCATCTGTAATCCTTGTGGGGATAGGACTTAAAGGCACTTCCGGTATGATAGCTGCTCTTATTATAGGAGGTGTCGTTTGTACAGCTCTTTCTATGGCAGGTGGTTTTATCACCGACCTTAAGGTTGGATACTGGATTGGCGTGACACCAAAAGCTCAGGAAACATGGAAATTTCTCGGAACGCTAGTATCTGCCGCTACTGTTGGCGGAGTGATACTTATTCTAAATAAAACATACGGATTTACTTCAGGTCAGCTAGCGGCACCACAGGCTAACGCAATGGCAGCCGTAATCGAACCACTTATGTCTGGAGCTGGAGCACCTTGGGCCCTATATGCCATAGGAGCGGCAATATCTCTATTACTGTTCTTTATTAAGGTTCCTCCCCTTGCTTTTGCATTGGGGATGTTTATTCCAATAGATTTAAATCTACCACTTCTTGTGGGTGGAGCAATAAACTGGTATGTTGGCTCAAGATCGAAAGATAAAGAGCTTAATAACCAGCGTGTAGAAAAAGGCAATCTGCTGGCATCAGGTTTTATAGCCGGAGGAGCACTGATGGGTGTTATAAGCGCATTACTAAGATTCTTCGACTTTAATTATGTCAATGAAGAGTGGCTTGCCAATAACGCGTCACAATGGTTTGGCCTTATAATGTATATAGCATTACTTATATACTTTACTGTAAGTACAATGAATGTAAAGAAAGAAAATAAATAAATAAATAAATAAATAAACAATAAGAGGCTGTCTAACAAGTTTTGAAGTGAACCCAAAAAGTTGGACAATTAATTATTAATTTATATTAGCATGAG
>CAMTOT010000307.1 GCA_947074165.1 uncultured Bacteroidales bacterium | reverse complement strand
TACCTGCCTGTCACGCAGGGGGTCGCGGGTTCGAGTCCCGTCCATACCGCTTAAACCCGACAAATAATATAAAATTATTTGTCGGGTTTTTATTTATCTATATAAATGTCAGCTTTAGAACATGAGGCTCTTATGAATGTTGCTGACATGAGTATGAAATCAATGATATCTTAAAATTAAATCTCAAGACATTGTCGAAGTTCCTGATAGCCGGATGAACTGGCACGCAGAGACTCTCCGTTTTTTAAAATCACATAATAAGTATCTTTACCTCTCGAATCGACAGAACTTATCTCTGAAAGATTAACTATATATGATCTATGTATTCTCACAAAACGTTCGCGAGGCAGAGCAGATTGAAAGTACTTCATGGTCTTTTCTTTTAGAAAATTCCCTTTAGTAGTGCTTAAAGTGACATAATCTCCATCTGCCTGTATATAAAAAAGCTCATCAAGTGATATGACGTGTACACGGTTATTTTGTTTTACTGATATACTTTCTATTGTTTCCGTTTCATCTGCGACGTCTTGACTCATGGCGGCAACATTGGTATCTTTGACACTTTTCAGAGTAATTTCTCCAAAAGCGTTTCCTCCGTGTATAAATAGTCTCTTTGTACCTTCTGTAGGCGTGTCTATGCGGTGATCTTGAAAACTACCAAAGATAGAACGAACTGACGACTCGACAACCCATGACTCAGGTACACTAATTACGGTTTCACCAAAAGCATTGTTTACTTTTAAATAAGAGTCACCTTCTGAAAGCATTGTGTTCACCATATTTAGATTAAGCTGACCGAAAGCCGTGCTTACACTTGTGTCTTTATAAGGTCTTTCTATTACTGTATGATTGATTTCACCAAATGCACATGATATCTCAGGCTGTCCGGTTTTGTTTTTGGATATTTCAAAGAAGCTTTTTGTATTAGGCATCCATTTAAATGAAATCATTATTGAAAAAAAAGCGAATACCACAAGAAGTAAGGCCACTAAAATGACAAGCATATTTTCTTTTGATATAGGCATCTCGGTCCCGGTTATCTTATAAATATACGGTATTGTAAAATATGTGGAGATGATGGTCAAAATGAAGCCAGGTGTATAGTTGCCCATAAGAAGCAATTTAACTCCAATAATAAAGATCAGAAATCTCCATGATATAATAATCTTTGAGATATATTCAGGCACAATACCTAATGCCGACAAAATAAGTATTAGCGCTATAAGAATAAGCACGATTCCAAATGTAATACCAAACTTAGTTTTCATTTTTTATATTTTTTGTTTTACGCAAATGTAATGACAACACGCTGACATTCAAAGCTCATTTCGATGTATCGGGAATTCATTTCGACGAATGCCTCCATTTTACCGATAAATAAAATGAGATAAATCAAATGTCATATAATTTGATTATTTTTACAATACTGACAATTTTATATAATGATAAAAAATTGAGTTTATCTCAGGAAAACATACAAAGCTACTCTATAGCTATAAATTAAACCGGATTTTATTATGAAAAAACTTTTATTGTTACCACTGTGTATGGTATTATTTTCGTGTAGCGAGGACAAGAATATTATGGGAGACTGGATACAGGTTATGCCTTCTAATCTACCGTATATACAAGGAGTTAAAATACAGGAACATGGTACAGCGGAATCTATAGGTATGGCAACTCTTATTTATGAGAAATGGAGCAAACATGACAACAAGCTTATATTATGTGGAAAAAGCATTGGCAATGGACAAACAATTGACTTTTGCGACACTCTCAAAATATTAAAACTTTCTAAAGATTCTCTTATTACATCAGGCGGGCAGAATTACGTGGTAAAGTATTATAAGGTAAACAATCTGAGTGATACGGAAGGTTATAACTTAGAGTAGTGATACGGTTAATTTTGCAGTTATAACCTTATTCGCTATATTTGCATTATAGTAAAAATAATATACTAACTGATTAAAAGAATGAATGTTGCTGATATAATGTCAGGGGGAGGCATTGTTTTCAAAAAAGGTAAAGATGAAAACGCCGACCAGTCTGACAAAAAGATTAAAACAAAAGCAAAAAAAAGTAGTTATGCGAAAGGAACTCACGGTTCCGGTGCAGCTAAAATGAAAGCGGCCTATAAAAAGAAAAAACAGGCACGAAATAAGAAATAATAAAACAAAGCGAAATATATTCATTATTGAATTATATTTCGCTTTGCTTATTTATTGTGGTTTCTCCTGCTCTTTTGGCTTACGGTCGAAGAATGGATTTTTTGATGAGATGCTAACAGGAATAGCTATTACCTGACGACATTCTCCCATCCATCCAGCTTTCTGAGCTGCAAATCCGACAGAAAACATAATGCGTGTATCTGCTCGCATATCTGATGCTGTTGCCACCGCAGATCCTATGGCTATGCCTACATCTATGGTGTTTATAGCGCATGGGGTTGCTTCTGGTTTTGTCTGACATGAATACCCGCATTGATAACAATTTAGTCCGTGCTTCTGCTCTTTTGTGCCTATAAGTACAACTGCTCCGGCCGATCTCACACAATTAGCGTCACGAAAGAAAAACTTCATCCCTGTTTCTTCAGCTTGCTTCTCTGTCTCCAGCGCAAGTTTTTCTATATCATCACCAGCTACTGTTTTAATCTCAATTATATCTACACCTTTGCCTTTAGGTGCTGTACGGGCAGCTACCATCATATGTCTGGCAATATTTATCACATCCTGCTCTCTCGTATCTCTCTCATCTAATATCATTTTCTGCATTTATTTAGTTTTGCATAAACCAAAGATATGCATATTGACCAAAATAAGCAAATTGATGTTTATTTATTATTTATTAATCATTTTATCACATTTGATTATAATTTTATATATTTTTACCACCAATAACTAAAATATATAAGTACAAATTAATATTACGATGTTTAAGACAAACGAATACTTTGATGGTAAAGTGAAATCAATCGCTTTAGACTCTACGGAAGGTACAGCAACAATTGGTGTGATGGCGGCGGGTGAATATGAATTCGGCACGACTACTATTGAGATTATGACTGTTATTTCAGGTGAATTGTCAGTCATGCTGCCTGGTGAAACAGAATGGACGATTTATAAGAAATTTGAATCTTTCACTGTTGCCAAAGACACAAAATTTAAAGTTAAGGCACAATGTGATACTCCTTATCTTTGTGTATACAAGTAAAAAAAGGGAAAAACGGCTTCGTTTTTCCCTTTTTGATTTCTGTTTATATGAGTAATCTTTTTTCAAGACAAGAGATAAATCAGAACATTGGCAGCTGATATATGAAGCCTAATGAAACGAGATTTGTAGAATAACCTCTCCAGCCCAGGTCTTTCGCACGTTTGTCAAAGTCGTAAGCTCTGCCGGCATAAGTCAAGAAAAAGTGAAGATTAGTCGTAGCCGGATAATACTCTACACCTCCTACATAGCCATAAGATGTGCGATAAGTGCCTTTATCTCTCAATTCATTTGCTTTTGTTATACCCGCTGTCTCAAACATAAGTTTTGCAAAAATATTCCATTTAGGCACTACTCTGTAATTTAATTTATAGACAAGCGACATGTAGCTTGCATGCATAGCTGTATAATCCGTTCTTCCGTCATTTTCAATTCCTTTGTTAAGAATATCAGTCATAATTGATTTGCGGTCAAGCCCCTGCAACGCATACATAAAATCAAGAAATGTATTTACCTTACCTACATTAAGCTCATTACCTAAAGCAAAATACCACATTTGTTTATTGTTGGCCTGCTGCATCATTGAAGCCGAGTATCTGGTATTAAACAATCCGTCTGCAAAACTACCATTCCAGTTTAGTGTATAAAGAAATGGGAATTTTGACTCTTCTATACCTTCATGTACATTACCATAGGTACGTTCAAATGAATAATTACGGCTATCAAGTACCTGAAAACAAAACTCTTGTGATGCTACCGGCGCATATATAAAGTTCA
>CAMTOT010000306.1 GCA_947074165.1 uncultured Bacteroidales bacterium | reverse complement strand
TACTCAGAACGTCCGATAAAACGTTTTCTAAGCTCTTCGTTCTGTGTAGCAACTCCGACCGGACAAGTGTTCATGTGACATTTACGCATCATAACACATCCCAAAACGATAAGAGCCGATGTCGCGAAACCAAACTCCTCTGCCCCAAGCATAGCCATTAGGACAATATCTTTACCTGTTTTAAGCTGACCGTCTGTCTGTAGAGTTACCTGTCCGCGCAAACCGTTGATAATAAGAGTCTGCTGAGTCTCAGCCAATCCAATCTCAGGAGGAAGCCCCGCGTGGCGTATAGAACTCGCAGGAGAAGCACCCGTACCACCTTCAGCACCAGAGATAACAATCATATCCGCCTTAGCTTTTGCTACACCGGCCGCGATTGTACCTACTCCCGATTCAGCCACAAGCTTAACGCTGATGCGGGCTGTCGGATTTACATTTTTCAAATCGTAGATAAGCTGAGCAAGATCTTCGATAGAATAAATATCGTGATGAGGAGGAGGTGAGATAAGCGAAATACCCGGTATTGAGTGACGAGTCTTAGCGATAATCTCATCAACTTTAAATCCCGGAAGCTGACCGCCTTCTCCCGGTTTTGCTCCCTGAGCTACTTTTATCTGTATCTCATCAGCGTTTACAAGATATTCCGTAGTTACACCGAAACGACCCGAAGCAACCTGTTTGATAGATGATCGCGCGCTTGTACCGTCTTCTCTTGTTTTGAAGCGTTGTGGATCTTCACCACCCTCTCCGGTATTACTGCGACCTCCAATCTGATTCATCGCTATAGCGATAGCCTCATGTGCTTCACGTGAAATTGAACCGAATGACATTGCTCCTGTCATAAATCGGCGAGTAATAGCCTCAACCGGTTCTACCTCACTTATATCAATAGGATTTGTTTTATAATTTAAGAAATCACGGATAAACATTGGGCTCTGTTTATCATCTACAAGAGATGTAAACTCCTTAAACTTCTTGTAGCTACCAAGACGTGTTGCCAGTTGAAGCGTAGAGATTGTTTCCGGATTCCATGAGTGATCTTCCCCGTCTCTGCGGAAAGCGTGCTGACCAAGATTTTTAAGAAGCTCATCTTTATCGGCTTCTTCATCAAATGCATCAACATGCGGTTTAAGAACCTCATTTGTGATATCTGAAATATCTGCTCCGTCAATTTTTGAAATCGTAGCGCAGAAATATTTATCAAGTAATTGCTGTGAGATACCCACGGCTTCAAATATCTTAGCTCCCTTATAACTCTGAAGCGTAGAAATACCCATCTTAGACATAATCTTAAGCAAACCTTTGCTGATTGCCTTGATGTAGTTTTTCTCTGCCGTATGATAATCAAGCTGTATCTCCTGTCGTTTGATCTGATCATCAAGCACAGCAAACGAAAGATATGGACATACTGCACTCGCGCCGTAACCAAAAAGCAATGCGAAATGCATCACCTCACGAGGTTCAGCCGACTCTACAATAAGAGCGATCTGTACGCGTTTACGTTTAGAGATTAGATAATTGTGAACAGCCGCAACGCAAAGAAGTGACGGAATAGCAGCCATCTGCGAATTAACACCTCTATCACTCATAACAAGATAATTGAAATCATCATCAACAGCTTTTTCAGCCGCTTTACAAAGATTATCAATCGCTTTTTCCATACCTGCCGCTCCTTCCTCTACAGGGAATAACATAGGCAGCTTAGTAGTGCGGAAACCTTTATATCTAAGATTACAAAGTATATCAAGTTGCTGATTAGTAAGAATAGGCTCTTTCAGCTTAACCATCTTACAAAGTTCAGGTGAAGGATTAAGCAGGTTTTTATCAATCGCGCCTATATAACCGTCAAGCGACATCACAAGAGATTCACGAATAGGGTCAATTGGCGGGTTTGTCACCTGAGCAAACTGCTGACGGAAATAATCAAACAGTCTCTGCGGCTGATTAGAAAGCACGGCAAGCGGAGTATCATTACCCATAGATGCAGTTGGCTCAGCGCCTGCCTGCCCCATTGGAACAATAGTCTTCTCAATATCCTCTTTGTGATAGCCAAACGCTTTAAGCAATGTATTGTAATTATCTACAGTCTGCTTAACAGTACGACCAGAAGAAAGATCCTCAAGGCGAACACGGTTTTTAGACAACCATTCTTTATATGGTTTTGCGCTCGCAAGTTCCTCTTTTAGTTCTCTATCATAATAGATCTCTCCTTTTTCCGTATCAACAAGAAGCATCTTGCCCGGATGAAGACGACCTTTTTCTTTTATCTCAGAAGCATCAAAAGTAAGCACTCCGGTCTCTGAAGCAACCACCATCATATTATTGTTCGTAATAAGGTATCTTGCAGGACGAAGACCGTTACGGTCAAGCATACCGCCCGCATAGCGACCATCAGAGAACAATAGAGCGGCTGGACCGTCCCATGGCTCCATTAGTATCGAATGATACTCATAGAATGCTTTAAGCTCTGGAGAGATAGGGTTTTTATCATTAAAACTTTCCGGCACGAGCATAGTAAGCGCGTGAGGAAGGCTCAAACCTGACATTACAAAAAACTCAAGGACATTATCAAGCGAAGCCGAGTCACTCATATTTGGCTGAAGAATCGGAGTCACGTCTTTTAATCCGCCAAGCATACCCGGATCAAGCACGCTTTCGCGAGCTTCCATCCAGCTGCGGTTACCGCGAATGGTATTAATCTCACCGTTATGACCTAACAAACGGAATGGCTGAGCCAAATCCCATGTAGGGAATGTATTTGTAGAGAAACGAGAGTGTACCAAAGCCAATCCTGATGTAAAATAAGGATTGATAAGGTCAAGATAATAATATCTCAACTGAAGAGATGACAACATCCCTTTATATATAATAGTGCGAGTCGACAATGAAACGATATAACAACTGCGTTTCACTTTTATATCTGATTCGGCAACAGCTTTTTCGATTTTCTTTCTAAGAATGTAAAGCTGACGCTCAAGCCCCGCCTGGTCTGAAGACCCGGTTACAAAAATCTGTTTAACATCAGGCTCTGCCGCTCCCGACACAACACCAAGTATCTCGCTATTAACCGGCACATCACGTATAGCAAGAAGCGACATACCCATCTGGCGGATCTGCGATTCTATAATATCTATACACATTGCCTGTTCTGAAGGATCTTTAGGAAGAAATACAAGCCCTGTTCCATATCGACCTTTTTCAGGGACCGGAATCCCCTGCAACAAAATAAATTCATGTGGTATCTGCACCATAATACCGGCACCATCACCTGTTTTTGCATCCGCGCCTTCTGCTCCGCGATGCACCATATTTTCCAATACCTGTAAGCCTCGCTCTACTATTTCGTGAGACTTCCCTCCGTGTATGTTTACCAAAAGACCTACACCACAGGCATCTTTTTCATATTGCGGGTCATACAAACCCTGTCGAAAAGGAAACTGATTCTGCATTGTTTCAAATTTATCTAAATAACACTTCTGAGCGAGGTATTTATATTCAGGAAGATAATATTTCATTGATTGTCGATAGACTCTTCCGTCTCCGAAATGTGGTTTTACCTCTAATTCTATTTTCTATATTGCAAAAATATAATAAATTTTCATATTTTGCTATATATATCCAATAAATTTATACATTTTGATACTATTTTCTTTTCAATCAAATACATTTTTCCTGATTTATGCTTCTATTATAAACTTATTGATATGAATAAATTAAGCATTGAAAGCTAATTATCAGGCATATCATTATAAAAATTCAGCTTTTTAAAGTTAATATTTAAGAAACACATAAGATTCATCTTTATACATTAAAAGATAAATAAATATGCATTTCATGAGCAGATACGGAGCAAAAAAAAATCCGGCAACCTCACGATTACCGGATTTCTCATCTTTTCCGTTTAAATGTTTGGAAAAAGATTATAATACCTAACTGTTTCTAATATATCCGGTATAGATCGGAAGAGCACACGTCTGAACTCCAGTCACCGCTCATTATC
>CAMTOT010000305.1 GCA_947074165.1 uncultured Bacteroidales bacterium | reverse complement strand
GTGATTCCTATATACTATTGGTTGGGAGATTCCTGAAAAGGTATTGGATATACTCCTTTTTTTGTATAAAACAGAGGCTGTATAAACTTGTTAGACAGCCTCTGTTTGCTTAAAATCTTAAAGCTTTATTTATGTAAAATCTGCTTAATATAGTTGTTTACCTGTACAGCAGTGCTATCTACCGGGGTAGTCTTAGTCGATTTAGTAAGATCTTTATATTTAGCTTTAGTTATTCTGAACTTGAAATCGTCAATATTTCCTTTGATATCAATTCCTGCTTTAAACGGAAGAGGAGACTCCAGTAGCGAGACATGATAATTAAAAGTCATATCCATATTATGTTTTCCGCCCACAGCAGCCAGATATCTGTCCATTCCTATAAGGAAAGGATATATTTCAATCATCCCATTCGTTATAACCATATCTACCGAAACGCTGTCGACAATATTCTTCTCTTTATTCTTGAATCTAAGCATTTTTGATATTTCAGAGAATGTCTCTCCATCCATCAAAACAAGCGAATCTCCCTTTACTCTTGTTGCTGCCTGAAGAGATGGAATGACAACATCCATATTCTCATCAAAATCAGCCTTCGCGGCTATTCGGAAATTTACCAGGCCGTCAAGTGAATTAAGCATTGGCACGAGAGTATCAAGAGCCGGTATGATTTCTACCAGTTTGCCCACGCGTATATCTTTCATGTCAAGATCAAATCCGGTTTTCGCAGATTTTTCATCAGTTGCTTTATATACAAGAGAAGTTTTCATATCCGCCGCAAGTGTATGCATCGACAGGTTACTTAGCTCGATAGCCTGTTTGCTGATATTCATTTCCCCTTTTATACGTTCAATATCAAGATTGTTAAACTTAACATGAGCAATATCAGTCATCAGAGTAAAATCAATCTTGTCAGGTACTACAAAGACACCAAAAGAAGATATAGAATCTGTTGAGGTGGTTGCAGATATATTATCGATATTGTCAGCGTTTACATCAATCTTTTCTTTATTCTTATCAAGCGCACTCATAATCTGATTGCAGTCGATATAATCAGATGAAACCTTAAGATTACCTTTGAGAGTACCCTCATTAAAAAATACCTCATATAGATTTGAAAGAGAACCCTGCATTCTTACGTCTGAGTTGCCAATATTAACTCCTGCATTGTGAAGTCTGATAGCGTCCTCTTCAAGCTGGATCCGAGAGGCAGGCATAGTAATAAGTAGCGGAAACTCTTTACTAAACATCTTCATGGATTCAAATCCGATATTACCGCGACTCATCCAATGTTTTTTATTTTTTGTTGATTGTACAGAATTTAATTCAAATCCTGCATTTTTAAGAGATGCAATATTTTCTTTATTTCCTGCTATGACCGATTCAAAACGAAGATCCGATTTTATGACGGGCGTTTTTTTATCAGACTGATCAGGAGCAAGGCTTATCCTCATAGTGGCCTTTCCGGATCTTAGATACACCGAGTCTTTCAGAAGTATATTTATGCGGGCTGTGTGAAGTAGCGAGCTTATCGACGCAATTGAGGTAGTATCTTTAATGGGCGACGTTTTAAGAGTTAGCGCTACCGTGTCAGCTTCAGCATTACCAATGCGAGATGTAAGCTTTAGTCCGTCAAAGCCCACAATAGCATTAAGGAGCTGGCGGTCATAAAGCTGAGAATCAGACTTCTCATTAGCTCCAAATTTAAATCCGGCCTTAGCTACGTCAAGTAAGAAGCTGTCTTTAGGAGCTGTTATATTTAGATTAGCGGCATCAAAAAAACCGTTAAGATTTATTTTACCATAGTTTTTGTTGTTAATGTCGCTTACCTTAAATGCCGCCGCAATATTAGTCTTAATCTCCCCGCCAAGACTTACACCCTCTTCAAGAGGAAAAGTAGAGGCCAATTCTGTAAAGTTGACAGAAGCATTAATGTCTGAATTGATATTAGGATCTCCAAGCAGGTTGTCTGCTCTGAACCTGGCTTTAATAACAGACGAAGCTCCTTCTATATGTAGGTTCTCAATAGCAAAATAAGATCTGGGCTTATCTTCAAAGTCAATAAGAGCATTGGCTGAAAAATTAAGCTTATCTACAGAGTAAGGCATGCCTTTGTAACTTATAGAGCCATTTTCTATAGCCGCGTTCATTTTAATAACGGGCATAAGCTCTTTGCCGTATTTGCCATCAATGCTGCCTTTCACAATAAAATAGCCGTTAGCTTTAGCATCTGCCGCTTCTTTAACCACATCTGCGGGTATAAGATCGACAAGTGTTTTAAGGTCAGAGATCTCCATTCCGAAACCTATATTAACATCAACAGTCTTATTTAATGTGTCTGCCACAAGAGTTCCGCCTGCGCCAACTTTCATTCCGTTTAATTCAAATACAGATTTTTCAATCCTTACAGAATGATTCGGGATGTCAAGGCTCATATTGGTCTGAGCGCCAAGAGCAAGTTTACTTAAATAAAGATTACCATCTTGCCAGAAAATAATATTTCGAGTATTGAATTTAATATCAAGATCGCTTATTGACTTCGAGAAATTTCCCGACAGATTAAGGTCAAGGCTTCTCATATCAAAAAATACTTTTGTAGATCTGTCGTCAAAAGTCAGGTTAGAGCGATTTATCTCAATAGAACCAATCTCAATTTTACCATCGAAAGAAGACGATTCATTATTCTGTATAGAATCATTTTCAGGTTCTGACTCCGGCAATATAAATATATCCCAGTTTGGTTTGCCGCTTTCATTTACAAAAGCATAGATATCAGCGTCGGATATCTCAATTTTCTTAATTTCAATTTTGTTAGATTTTAAAAACGCAAGAGGATTAATACCCGCGGAAATCGTACCAAACGAAATAAGAGTATCTTTATCGCAATTAAGCATGTTAAGAGCAGAGTCGGATGGTATAATCACACCATTACGCAACTCAAGAGAAAGGTTTGGAAAAGAACTGAAAAAAGTCAGATCTATTTTCTCGCACTTTAATTCGCCGTCAATAAACTTTTCAGTCTCGCCTATGACAATGTTAGTAAGTTTGGTAGGAGTAAGTATTACGTTCAACGCAAACGCAATGGTTCCGAAAATAAGTATCAGCAAAGAAAATATTGTAATCAGGCTGTATTTCAGTATCCTAAATGGTATAGTTTTGCTCTTGTGGTGATTTTGCATAATATATTATTGTTCATTAGTTTTAGCGATACAAAAATATATTCATGCAGTGTCATATATGTTAAATGAAATATAAACTTTTTAAACTAATTCTTAAAGTATAGTTTTAAATATATGATATTATAAAGATAATCTTATCAGAACGCGAATCCAATACCGGCATTGAAACTAATATATGAGCGGCTTATAGGTTTGTTTAGAGATTTTAGTGTCGCTCTTCTCTCGAAGTTGTCTGTTATCATATAATGATATTCCGGACGTATCATAGCTGTAAGCTTCCATATATTGAGATATATGCCTATACCGAAGTCGGCGGTAAGGCAAAACCGGTTTTTAATAATTATCCTGTCTACGTAGTCGCCATGTATAGACGACCATACATTACATTCGTAATCTGTGCCAAAAATATATCCCGGAGATACACCCGCGCTTATCTCAAACTGAAGCGGCAGCATAGTTAGTATAGAACCCAAAATAGTATTATCATCCTCAATATAGCTATCCATGGCGTGTCCTACCCTTTGTGATAAGTTCCTTCTGTCTTTTCTTGTGCGCCATGACATATTTACGGGGACGAATAATATATCTATATCTTCCTCCAGATCTTTGATATAGCTTATCCCGGTTTTTAATCCGAGGTTACGAAAAGAGTAATGAGAAAATGAAAGAGCGTATATTGATCCCTGGTTAAGAAAATCATCAGATTTCAGGATGCTGTAAACTCCATATCCCGTATAGATACCGGCGTTGACTGCTCTGTGTTGAGCTTCACATTTGCTAGATCGGAAGAGCGTCGTGTAGGGAAAGAGTGTACGTCCTGGTGTAG
>CAMTOT010000304.1 GCA_947074165.1 uncultured Bacteroidales bacterium | reverse complement strand
AGTTTATAGCAAACGGCTATCACTATGCCGAAAGCAACCCTGAACTTGAGCAAAACGAAAAAGTACAGGGACAATGGGAATACTTCGAGCGTGAGCTGCATAAGCGAAGAGTAGCGTATAAGAAAGCGCTTGTGTAAGCCGGTACACAAATTATAAAATATATAGGGAGCAAGTAAATGTGTTGTTTAACATATTTACTTGCTCTCTTTTTTACATTGATTAATAAAAAAACATATCTTTGTACCAACTTTAAGTCAATTCCCTGAAAAGGTTTTATCACCTCATTACGTGCATTTCGCTACACGCCCTGATCTGATATAATAACATTTACCGATAGCATATATATTAATGTGAAAGCTGTCGTTTGTTACAGACAAATAAGGAAACAATGAAATATTTAGAACCAGAGTCTCTCACCGCATTTAAAAACTATAATGTGGTGCAATTTCGCAAAGATCTTATTGCCGGAATAATTGTAGGCGTCGTAGCCCTTCCCCTTTCATTAGCATTCGCTATCGCGGCAGGCGTATCACCCGAAAAAGGTCTTATTACAGCGATAATATTCGGATTTATAGTATCCGTACTTGGTGGTACCAGAACACAGATCGGTGGCCCTACAGGAGCTTTTGTAATGATAGTGGCAGGTGTATATACTCAGTTTGGGCTTTCAGGCATGATTGTAGCATCTATAATGGGTGGTATCATTCAGATAGTGTTAGGCTTGCTTAAACTCGGCAATATCTTCAAGTTCATCCCTTATCCTATCATGATAGGTCTAAATACAGGTATCGCGATATCCATCTTTTCTTCTCAGATTAAAGACGCTCTCGGGCTCTCTATGGGCATAAATGAACTTGGCGAGAAAATACCGATGGATCTGCCTCTCAATCTTCTTGATAAATGGGTGGTTTACTTTAAAAATATCACTACAATAGAGCCTGTCACATTAGCGGTTACCGTCGCTACAATAATCGTTATCCTTGCCGCACCTTATATAATCAAAAAATTTCCTCCATATCTTTTCGCCGTACTTGTTATAACTATAATAAGCTATGCGCTTAAACACTTCGCAGGGGTAGACGGCATTACCACTATCGGCGACCGTTTCTCTCTTGAAGGGTCTCTTAAGATGGAAGAGTTCGTATTCCCGAATATGGAAACTCTTGAACAGCTTTTCCCGGCAGCGATTACAATAGCGGCTATGGGGGCTATCGTCTCTATTATATCATGTTCCGTAGCCGATGGTCTGACAGGAGAAAGGCATGATTCCAATATGGAACTTGTAGCCGAGGGTATAGGCAATATTGTGACTCCTATGTTCGGAGGTATCCCCGCTACCGGTGCTATAGCGCGCACAATGACCGGTATAAGCAACGGAGGCCGCACCCCGTTAGTTGGTATCGTACATTGTATAGTCGTATTGCTTATACTGCTTTTTCTTGGATCTCTCGCTCAGCATATCCCTACCGCTTGTCTTGCAGGCATGCTTATCATCGTTGCTTACAATATGAGTAATATACCGGGACTTAAAGCGTTGATGAAGTGTCCTAAATCGGATGTAGCCGTATTGCTGACTACAATCGGACTGACAGTTATTTTTAATATATCGGTAGCTGTTGAAGTAGGCCTATTGATGGCTGTACTTCTTTTCATCCGTCGTGTATCTGACAATACACAGATATCTGTATTGCGTGATGAGATAAATGTAACGTCGGGCATAGACGCTACAGGACATGAAGAGAAACTTAACCTGAAACATGGTGTAGAGGTTTTTGAGCTTGACGGACCATTCTTTTTTGGTATGGCAAATAAGTTTGACGAAGAGATGCGCATCATGCGTGATGCTCCGTCGGTGAGAATACTCCGAATGCGTAAAGTCCCTTTTATCGACTCTACCGGGCTTCATAACCTTGAGATATTCATTGACAACTCAAAGAAAGAGAATATACGCGTTATCCTTTCCGGTGTAAGGCCTAATGTGCTTCAGACACTACAGAAAGCAGGAATGGACGAACGAATAGGCAAAGATTATATATTTGATAATATAAACGGAGCTGTAGATAAAGCTAACACGCTGGTATAACGAAAAAAAATCCCGAACTCCATAATGGCAGTCCGGGATTTTTTTATTGTATGATTGTTTCGATTTAATATCTTCTGTTGTCTTATCCTGCTACATAATGTATAGGAGAAGCTGGTCCGATAGGCATATTTGTCATAATCCAGATAAAGAACATTATCATCCATCCTATAAAGAATACAACTGTATATGGCAACATCAACGATACAACTGTACCGATACCCGCCTTCTTGTCATAAAGCTGGATAAACGCTACGATAAGCGCGAAATAAGACATCATAGGTGATATAATATTTGTCACTGAATCGCCTATGCGGTAAGCAAGCTGAGTGAACTCCGGAGAGTATCCAAGCATCATAAACATCGGTATAAATACGGGAGCCATGATAGCCCATTTGGCAGATGCCGAGCCCATCACAAGATTTATTATAGCCGCAAGTATCACGAAGCAAAACATAAGCGGGAAAGTGCCAAGGTTGAGCGACTGAAGTATTGTCGCTCCCTCTACGGCTACTACAAGACCGATATTCGACCATTTGAAGTATGCTACAAACTGAGCCGCGAAAAATACAAGCACGATATAAGAGCCCATTGTCTCCATCGATTTGCCCATCCCTTTCATCACATCTGCGTCACTTTTGATTGTACCTGCTCCGATACCGTAAGCAATGCCGGGAATAACAAAAAACAAAAATATAAATGTGACTACACCTTTCATAAACGGCGACGTAAGAAACTCTCCGTTTACAGGATTAAGAAGGAAACCGTTTTCAGGAAGAACCCCCGCAAGGATCACACCAAATAGTGCTATAACAGAAAGACCGGCGTAAAGAAGCCCGCGTTTCTCCTCTTTAGTCAGAGGTGTCAGCTGTATTGCCTCTACATCACCGCCTGTATATTTGCCAAGACGCGGTATGATAATCTTCTCTGTCACCCATGTACCAAGTCCTGAAATAAGGAACGTTGATAAAAACATGAAGTAAAAATTACAAGCCGGGTTTACCTGATAATCAGGAGAGATAATCTGAGCAGCCTCTTCAGAAAGTCCCGCAAGAAGCGGATCTACAGTGCCAAGCAAAAGGTTGGCGCTATATCCGCCTGATACACCCGCGAATGCCGCGGCAAGACCTGCCAGCGGATGTCTGCCTGCCGCAAGAAATATCACCGCGGCCAAAGGCACAAGAAGCACGTATCCAACCTCCGACGCTGTATTTGACAGTACGCCCGCGAATACTACTACGAAAGTAAGCATCTTTGGAGGTGCCGCCATGACTATCTTGCGAAGGATAGCCGAGATAAGTCCCGAACGCTCTGCCACGCCCACGCCGAGCATAGCTACAAGCACAGTACCAAGAGGTACGAATCCGGTGAAGTTAGTAACTGTCTGAGTTAATATTTTATGAAGACCATCGACCGACAGCAGGTTTACAACCTTGATTTGTTCGCCGGTAGCGGGATTTACAACATTGGGATCAAATAGTGAGATTATCCATGATAAAATAACTACAGAGAATGCAAACAGAGCGAAAAGAGTCGCAGGGTGCGGTAAGGCATTACCTACCTTTTCAACAGAGTAAAGAAACCTGTCAATTAATGATTTTTTTTTCATACGTCTTATAGGCGTTATCTGAATTTATGTAATAAAAATAAGCTTAGGTGATAAGATATGCTTTTGTTGTAATATAAGCTTTTGTGATATTTTATAACCTTAATACCATAACATGATATCACAAATATAAGTAAAATAGTGGCAGAGTGATATTTATTAGGCTTTTTTGAGTTTTTTATAAGAGTTAGAACATTTTATTAAAACTTCTGTAAATGTTGTCTTTTTGGTGAATCAAAAATCTCCCAACCAATACTATATGTGAATCAACGGTTGCCGGAAAGTGCAACGGCTGATTCCGACTTTGGAATCAGCTGATTCCAAAGAGGGAAACGCCTGTTGCCGA
>CAMTOT010000303.1 GCA_947074165.1 uncultured Bacteroidales bacterium | reverse complement strand
AGATAATGAGCGGTGACTGGAGTTCAGACGTGTGCTCTTCCGATCTATTCAGTTTGTAATACTTTTATTTTCCATACTACTTATACCATTTTCATTACTTGCAGAAGATCTTACATTAAAAAAAACTCTACAAATACGTGGAGACTGGGCATATCCTCCCTATGAATTTATTAATGACAGCGGTGAACCTGACGGTTTTAATGTAGAGATAATAAGTGCCGTAATGGAGGAGCTTGATTATCCATATGAGATAAAACTTGAAAATTGGGTAGATGTAAAAGATAAATACTTAAAAGGCCAGATAGATGTAATAACCGGTATGATATATAACGGTGACCGGGCTCGTACTTATAATCTTGGTGATGTATATTGTTATGTAAATTACAGTTTTGTATGTAGAAAAGGTAATATTATAAATTCATTAAAATCGGCAGTCGGAAATAAATGTTTTGTACAATCGGGTGAAGTAACAATGAGAATACTTACCGATAACGGAGTAAGCCTTAGTGATATAACTTCATCATATGATAATATAGACATACTAAAAAGACTGGCGGCAGGAGAGGGCGATCTTGCATTTTGCTCTAATGATATAGCTCAGTACGTAATACTTAAATATGGTCTTACAAATTTAGAGATAATAGATGTAGGAATAGATCCGCTTGAGTATCGTTTTGTCTCAAATGACTTGGCACTTTTAGAAGATATAAACAATGCCTACTACAAAATAAAGCGTAATGGCAGATATGATACTATATATAATAAGTGGTTTGGTAAAAATAAAAGTACAAATATCTCAGGGTTTATATATATAATAATAGGCATATTGCTCTCTGTCTTATTGTTCTTCTTTGTATTTGTATATCTGTTGAATAAGAAAGTTCATCTTGCCAATAAACAGATATCGCAGCAGAACAGGCAGCTTGAGTATCTTTTGCTTATAAATAATCTGGATCTAAAGAAATATCAGACTGTATTTGATTCTACTCTTACAGGAATAGAGGTATACGATAAAAACGGCGTTTTGATTGATATTAATGATTCATACTGTGAGATATTCGGTATTACGGATAAAGATAATATACTTAACGCTGGATTTTCCATATCTGAAAACCCTGTATTGTCAGATCTGTTTTCGGTAGGCAGTAAAACCGTTTACAGAGATGTAATACGATATGATTTGCGTAAATCCCGAAGGAGTAAATATTTTAAGCATTCTTTGAGAGATGAAGTATTGTTTGTTGATACAAGGATATCTCCTATAACGGACGAAAATGGAAATCTTGAGAATATAATATGTACATATATTGATCAGACGGCTGTGTATAAACATAATGAAATTATGAATCAAGAGCAGGATAAACTGACAAAAGCTCTTACTCAGCTTAATATTGAAAAAGAAAAAGCTCAGCGTGCAGATAAGCTTAAGAGTGCTTTTCTTGCAAATATGAGTCATGAAATACGTACTCCACTAAACGCTATTGCCGGTTTCGCTCATCTTTTGCCAAATATCAAGTCGGCAGAAAAACTTGAGGAATATCTGTATATAATAGATCATAATAAAGAGATGCTTTTGCAGCTTATTGATGATATACTTGATTTGTCAAAAATTGATTCAGGCCTGATTGAACTAAATCGTGCTGATTTTGATCTGTCTTCCCTTTTTAAAGAACTGCATGATGCGTACAAAACACGCCTTAATGATAAGCGTATTGATTTTATCTTATCAGATAAATATGCAAAATGTATAATATATACTGACAAGAAAAGGCTTTATCAGATCCTTTCAAACTTTATATCTAATGCTGTTAAATGTACAGATGAGGGCTCTATTGAGATTGGTTATAACATAATTAATAAAGGTGTACGCATGTACATAAAAGATACAGGAAAGGGTATCTCGAAGGAAAATCATCATAGAGTATTCGGCCGTTTTGAGAAGTTTGATGATTTTGTACAGGGCACAGGTCTTGGTTTGGCTATCTCAAAGGCTCTTGCTCATATGGCAGGTGGGAAAACCGGCTTTAATTCTGAAACCGGAGTAGGTTCGGAGTTTTGGGTGTGGCTCCCTATTATACCTACAGAGGTTGAGGTGCGCTCTGTTCAGACACAGAGTGTTTCTATACATAGTTTTAATAACAATGTCATATAGTTGCGGGTGTATGCTATATAATCATATGTCAATGTGCTTTTTATAATAGTCTGAGATTAAAGTGGCAGTGAGATTTGTACGGTTTAAAACGTAAATATAAACAACTGTAAAATTCAGATTTGTAATATTAATTTGCTTTATCTTTGCACTTAGTAATAATTTATACTATGCAAAGTAAAACTCTATACTTATTTACTCCTGATCAAAATAACTCAAAAGAGATACCTATGGCATCTGTGGGTATTTCGGCTGGTTTCCCATCTCCGGCCGATGACTTTATGGATCTTTCTCTCGACCTAAACAAAGAGTTGATTAAGAATCCGTCCGCAACTTTTTATGCAAGGGTAAGTGGTGAGTCAATGAAGGATGACGGTATATATGATGGAGATTTATTGGTAATAGATAAAAGTGTAGAACCTTATGACGGAGCCCTTGCCGTATGTTATGTTGATGGTGATTTTACACTTAAACGGTTTAAAAATATGGGCGATTATGCTTTGCTTGTTCCTGCTAATCCTAAATATCAACCTATAAGGGTGGATGAGGATAATGATTTCCAAATTTGGGGTATAGTAAGATATGTGATAAAGAAAGTGTAAAACGATAGTTTATGATAGGGCTTTGTGATTGTAATAATTTTTTTGTTTCCTGCGAAAGGGTATTCAGACCCGACCTGAATGGTAAACCTGTTGTTGTTTTATCAAACAATGATGGTTGTATAATATCACGCAGTAATGAATCAAAAGCTCTTGGAGTGAAAATGGGTGCTCCACTTTATCAGATCAGACCTCTCATCGAAAAAGAAAAAATAACTGTATTTTCAAGTAACTATCAGCTATATGGGGATATGTCAAACAGAGTGATGCTTTTACTCAAAGAAATGGCTCCATCTGTTGAGATATACTCTATTGATGAGGCATTTCTTGATTTTTCCGGTTTTGATAATGAGTCACTGCAACAGAAAGGTCGTGAGATAGTGCGTGCCGTAAGACGAAATACAGGCATTCCTGTCAGTTTGGGGATCGCACCTACAAAGACCCTTGCCAAAATAGCCAGCAAACTATGTAAGCAATATCCGCGACTTGAGGGTTGCTGCGTTATGTCAAGGCCAGAGGATATTGAAAAAGTTTTGAGGAAATTCCCCATAGAGGATGTTTGGGGGATTGGACGCCGTTTTGCAAGTATGCTTACATCGGGAGGCATTAAAACCGCTTTTGATTTTTCCAGATTACCTAAAGAGTGGGTAAAATCAAGAATGAGCATAGTTGGCGTAAGGACACTCAACGAACTTAATTCTATACCATGCATTGAATTTGAGCATGCTGCTTCAGATAAAAAATCTGTTTGCGTGTCGCGCTCTTTTGCTAAAGATATTTATTCAAAAGAGGATTTGCGTACATCGCTTTCCGCTTTTACAACTCTCGTCGCTGAAAAGTTGCGCAATCAGAAAAGTTGCGCGGCCCGTATGAATGTATTTATAGTTACAAACAGACACCGTGAGGAGTTGCCACAAAGTTATGAAAATGCCCTTATCAGATTTGAAACAGCCACAGACAGTACTCTTGAGATAACATCGAAAGCTATATCCGCACTTAATTCTTTATTTAAGCAGGGATACGGGTATAAACGTGCCGGGGTTATTATGAGCGATATATATCCTAAAAATGGGATTTGCGGCACTTTGTTTGATACAATAGATCGTCCCAAACATACAAAACTTATGTCTGTGATAGACGATATAAATTCTCAGAACGGCAGAAATTTTATCGGAGTCGCATCGCGTGGATTCGGTGCGCTACTGACAAACCGAAATTATGTTTCTCCAAGATATACAACTGCATGGTGTAGATCGGAAGAGCACACGTCTGAACTCCAGTCACCGCTCATTACCTCGTA
>CAMTOT010000302.1 GCA_947074165.1 uncultured Bacteroidales bacterium | reverse complement strand
GAGATAATGAGCGGTGACTGGAGTTCAGACGTGTGCTCTTCCGATCTACACTATATTTATGCTGAATTTTATTCACAATTTTATGATAAAAGATATGTTTGCCGAGCAAATTTTGCAAAATTTGTCTTTCAAACCGAATATACAGCAATCTGAATTAGTTAAATTAATTACCGGATTTATTCTTTATGAAAAAAACGATTCTATTTTTTTGCTTAAAGGATATGCAGGTACCGGTAAAACTTCTATAGTTTCCGCATTAGTACGCACTTTAAGCGCTTTAAATCAAAAATGTGTTTTATTAGCGCCGACAGGTAGAGCGGCAAAAGTATTTAGCTCATATTCCGGACATCAGGCGTTTACAATACATAAAAAAATCTATCGACAAAAAAGCTTTTCCGCAGATTTCGATGGATTTGCCTTAAATGACAATTTGCATAAGAACACTTTATTCATTGTAGATGAATCGTCAATGATCGCATCCTCTTCAGACGGTGGATTCTTTGGTTCGGGTAGGTTACTCGACGATTTGATAGAGTACGTTTACGCAGGGGAGCGGTGTCGTATCATGTTTGTAGGAGATACAGCCCAGTTGCCGCCGGTAGGGCAGGTTTCCAGCCCTGCACTCGATACAGAAGTCCTTAAAGGCTATGGTATGGATCTATATTCTTATGAGCTTACCACCGTAGCGAGACAAAGCAGTGAATCTGGTATTCTGCATAATGCAACATATCTGCGTGAGATGATTTCTAAGGGAGAGCCTTACGACCTGCCACGTTTAAATGTAAAGGATTATCCCGATGTAGTCTCTGTCTCCGGATATGATGTTATAGAATCTATCACATCATCTTACGACAATGTAGGCATGGATCAGACACTTATAATAACCCGCTCAAATATGCGGGCTAACAAATTTAATGAAGGTGTAAGAAATCAGATTCTTTGGAGAGAAGAGGAATTAAGTCCGGGAGATCTGTTACTTATCGCGAAGAATAATTATCATTGGTGTAAAGATATTAAAGGCATTGATTTTATTGCTAATGGAGATATGGTAGAGGTAAAGCGGGTTAGGCGAACGCAAGAGTTGTATGGGTTTCGTTTTGCCGATGTTGAATTAATATTCCCTGATTATGATGTAGAAGTAGAGGCAAAGATAATTCTTGATACTCTACACTCTGAGACTCCGGCTTTATCAGCCGATATGAATAATAAGCTATTTTTGTCTGTATATGAAGACTACGCGGATGTGAGAAATCAGCGTGACAGAATAAAAAAGGTGAAAGCCGATCCTTATTTCAACGCGCTTCAGGTGAAATACGGATATGCCGTTACTTGTCATAAGTCGCAGGGTGGACAATGGCCTCATGTTTATCTTGATATGGGATACATAAATAAAGATCATATGGGTATCGACTTCTACCGCTGGTTATATACAGCTTTTACACGAGCTACCGAAAAGTTGTATTTAGTAAATATAGCCGAGGAATTTACCGTGTAATACTTTTTTGCAACATTTCGGAATATATATTAACAAAACACACTATTTTTCGCAACTATCAGTACCATAAAATAATTTTTACGACGGTCATACCGCTGTTTTTATATCGTAACTTAGTGCCACGCCTACAGATAAATCATTTATTATGTATGCGTGGTATTTTTATATATCGTTTTGGCCTTGATGAAATTGAAAAACTATACTAAAATTTAATACATATGAACAAGAAAATCTCAACACTTATGGCTTGTACCCTGATAGCAGGAACTGTTTACGCGCAGAAAGTAGCGCCGGCAATCCCGTCTGATCCGACTATTGAAAAGAAAATAGAGAAGCTTATCAAAAAGATGACGCTGGAGGAAAAAATCGGTCAGATGTGCGAAATTACTATTGACAGCGTTACGGACATGAGTAGTCCCGGTGATTTCAAACTTTGTCCTGCCAAACTGGATAATGTAATAGGCAATTATAAGGTGGGTTCGTTGCTAAACGTTCCGTTGAGCCTGGCTCAAACTAAAGAGAAATGGGCTGAAGCGATAAAGATAATTCAGGATAAATCGATGGAATCAATGGGCATACCTTGTATTTATGGAGTCGATCAGATACATGGCACGACTTATACCCGTGGAGGAACAATGTTTCCTCAGGGAATAAATATGGCTGCTACATTCAATCGTGAACTTGTGAGATACGCGGCCGAAATTTGTGCTTACGAGACTAAAGCCTGCTGTATACCGTGGAATTATGCTCCGGTAGTTGATTTAGGCAGAGATCCGCGCTGGGCCCGTATGTGGGAAGGCTATGGCGAAGACTGTTATGTAAATTCCGAGATGGGGAAAGCCGCGGTATTAGGTTTTCAGGGCAATGATCCTAATAATATCGGAGAATACCATGTAGCAGTGAGTATGAAGCATTATATGGGATATGGGGTGACTATTTCGGGCAAAGACCGTACTCCGTCGTCTATATCTGATATAGATATGAGAGAGAAACATTTCGCGCCATTCCTTGAGACAGTAAGAGCAGGCGCTTTGTCGGTAATGGTAAACTCCGGTTTAAATAACGGCGTGCCTTTTCATGCCAATAAAGAGCTGCTAACAGGGTGGCTTAAGGAAGATCTTAACTGGGACGGTATGATTGTGACCGACTGGGCTGATATTAATAACCTGCATGTTCGCGATCGAGTGGCTGAATCTAAGAAAGAAGCTATTAAAATGGCTATTAACGCGGGTATAGATATGTCTATGGTGCCTTATGAGCTTAGTTTCTGCGATTATCTTAAAGAGCTTGTAAACGAAGGCGAAGTTTCAATGGAGCGTATTAACGATGCTGTAAGTCGTGTGTTAAGACTTAAATTTCGACTTGGTCTGTTTGATAAACCATATTGGGACATTACTAAATATGACCGTTTCGCTTCTCCTGAATTTGCGGCTGTAGCTCTTCAGGCTGCTGAAGAATCGGAAGTGCTTCTAAAGAATAATGACAATATCCTGCCTCTTGCTAAAAACACAAAAATACTTCTTACCGGGCCAAACGCTGATAATATGAGATGCCTTAACGGAGGCTGGTCTTACTCATGGCAAGGTCATAAAGCCGATGAATGCGCGCAGGATTATAATACCATACGTGAGGCATTTGAAAATAAATTTGGTAAGGAGAATATTATTTACTCTGCAGGTGTTAATTACAAAACAGAAGCCGGCAGCTCTTATTGGGCGGAATATACACCTAAGATAGAAGACGCTGTGAAAGCTGCAGCCAAAGCAGATGTAATAGTAGCATGTATAGGTGAAAATTCATATTGTGAAACTCCTGGCAATCTGACAGATTTAAATCTGTCTGCAAATCAGAAGGAACTTGTTAAAGCTCTTGCCGCAACCGGAAAACCTGTTGTTATTATACTTAACCAGGGGCGTCCGCGCCTTATCGGTGATATCGAACCATTGGCAAAAGCAGTTATTAATATCTCTTTGCCGAGCAATTACGGTGCAGATGCACTTGCAAATCTGATTACAGGCGATGCTAACTTTAGCGGTAAACTACCGTTTACATATCCAAGTCTTATAAATTCTCTTACTACTTACGATTATAAACCATGTGAGAATATCGGACAGATGGACGGGAATTACAACTATGACTCTGTTCTTGATTTACAATGGCCTTTCGGTTACGGTTTAAGTTACACAACTTATAAATACAGCAATCTTAAAGTTGATAAACCGGTATTCGCTCCTGCCGATGAACTTACTTTTACAGTAGATATAACCAATGCAGGCAAAGTCAAAGGAAAAGAGTCTGTTTTACTTTATTCAAGCGATTTGTACGCAAGCATTTCTCCTGATAATATACGTCTTCGTAACTTTGATAAAGTGGAGTTAAATCCGGGAGAAACTAAAACGGTTACTTTTAAACTGAAGGCTTCAGATCTTGCTTTTGTCGGAGCGGATAATAAATGGCGTTTGGAAAAAGGTGATTTCCGTATTACATGCGGCACAGAGAAACTTATTGTAAATTGAGATCGGAAGAGCACACGTCTGAACTCCAGTCACCGCTCATTATCTCG
>CAMTOT010000301.1 GCA_947074165.1 uncultured Bacteroidales bacterium | reverse complement strand
TAATGAGCGGTGACTGGAGTTCAGACGTGTGCTCTTCCGATCTTAATAGAATTATTCACATTTTGCATTAATAGTATTTTAACGGCTTTTATATCTGTTAAAGAAAAAAATATAGTCTGTTTCAAATATTTATGTTTGTTTAAATTTACTACTTTTGCATGCTTCTAAGGTATTGAAAAAACTATTTATATATATATATTAAAAATTTTATGGGAAAAGTTGCCTTAATCACCGGTATTACCGGTCAGGACGGTGCCTATCTTGCAGAATATCTGATAGGATTAGGTTATACAGTACATGGTATCAAACGTCGTGTTTCACTATTTAACACAGAGCGTATTGACCACTTATATGACGGTCCTGAGGTAAAAGACAGAAAACTTGTTCTTCACTATGGAGACCTTACTGACTCTATGAACATTACAAGAATCATCCAGGAAGTTCAACCTGATGAAATCTATAACCTTGGTGCTATGAGCCACGTAAAAGTGAGCTTCGAGTCTCCTGAATATGCTGCTGACGCAGATGGTATCGGAACTCTACGTGTACTTGAAGCAGTTCGCCTTCTTGGTCTGACTGAAAAAACACGTATCTACCAGGCTTCTACATCTGAGCTTTACGGTCTTGTACAGGAAGTTCCTCAGAGAGAAACAACTCCATTCTATCCTCGTTCTCCTTATGCATGTGCTAAACTTTACGGTTACTGGATTACAGTAAACTATCGTGAGGCTTACAATATGCACGCTTCAAACGGTATCCTTTTCAACCACGAATCTCCGCTTCGCGGCGAAACATTCGTAACAAGAAAGATCACTCGTGCAGCTTCTAAAATCGCTCTTGGTCAGCAGAATGCTCTTTACCTTGGTAACATGAGCGCAAAACGTGACTGGGGTCATGCTAAAGATTATGTACGCGCTATGCACGCTATTCTTCAGCAGCCTGCAGGTGATGACTATGTTATCGCTACAGGTATCACAACTACAGTACGCGATTTCGTTACAATGAGCTTTATCTACATGGGTATCGAAGTTGAATTCAAAGGTGAAGGCGTTGATGAAATCGGTGTTATCAAATCTATCAACGAAGATAAGTTTATCGAGGCTGTTGGTGCTGAATATCTTGACGCATTCAAAGCTCGTATCGGACAGACTATCGTAGCTGTTGATGAAAGATATTTCCGTCCTACAGAAGTAGAACTTCTAATCGGTGATCCTACAAAATCTAAGACTGTTCTTGGATGGGAACCTGAATATGATCTTGCTGCTCTTTGTGAGGATATGATGAAAAGCGATATCTATCTAATGAAAAAAGACGCTTATCTGCATAAAGGCGGTTACAAGATTCTTAAAAATCTAGAATAGTATAAGCTGAAAAAATGGAGAAGAGTTCAAAAATATATGTTGCCGGTCATAACGGTCTGGTAGGTTCTGCTATATGGAATAATCTTTTAGCTAAAGGTTATACAAATCTTGTTGGCAAAACTTCATCGGAGCTTGATCTTCGTGACGCGGCAGCAGTTGATAAGTTTTTTGCAGAGGAAAAACCTGAATATGTTATTCTTGCGGCGGCTCATGTAGGCGGTATTGTTGCCAATCTTGTTTACAGAGCGGATTTTATCTATAACAATCTTGCCATACAGAATAATGTGATCGGTGCTTCTTACCGCAACAACGTTAAAAAACTTCTGTTCCTGGGCAGTACTTGTATATATCCGCGCGATGCAGAGCAGCCGATGAAAGAGGATGTTCTTCTGACAGGTGTGCTTGAATATACAAATGAGCCTTATGCGATAGCTAAAATTGCCGGACTGAAAATGTGCGAAAGCTTCAATATTCAGTATGGTACAAACTATATAGCGGTGATGCCGACTAATCTTTACGGTCCGAATGATAATTTCGATCTTGAGAGAAGCCACGTATTACCGGCGTTGATCCGCAAAATCGTTATTGGTCAGGCTCTGGAAACAGGCAACTGGGATATGATTCGTGCCGATTTCAACAAACGTCCTGTTGAAGGTGTAAACGGTAGTGCTTCGGAAGAGGAAATTATCGCTATCCTTAATAAATACGGTGTGCGCAAAGACGCAGACGGTAAATGGGAAGTTGAGATCTGGGGCAGCGGAAAACCGCTTCGCGAATTCCTTTGGAGCGAAGAAATGGCTGACGCTTGTATCTATATTATGGAACGCGTGGATTTCAAAGACACTTACTCTGCCGTTGCCGGCAAAGAGCAGGGTGTACCTAACGAGATCCGTAACTGCCATATCAATGTAGGTACGGGAAAAGAGATTTCTATCGCCGGCGTTGCAGGATTGATCAAAGAGACTTCAGGATTTAAAGGAAACCTTTATTTCAATGCTGAAAAGCCTGACGGAACTATGCGTAAACTTACTGATGTAACGAAACTGCATAATCTGGGATGGCATCACAAGATCGATATTGCAGAAGGGGTTGAAAGAATGATCGACTGGTATAAGTCATCTTTGTAAGATATAACATTACTTAAGATAACCTTGACTCCGGAATGACAATAAATTGCTCATTCCGGAGTTTCTAATATAAATTGATTGTCAATGGCTAAAAAAGTTTTTGTAAGCGGTTGTTATGATATGCTTCATAGCGGCCATGTTGCTTTCTTCGCGGAAGCGGCGCAGTATGGGGATCTTTATGTAGGGATTGGATCTGACAAGACAATTGCCGATTTGAAAAACCGAAAAACAATTAATACGGATGCTGAGCGTCTGTATATGGTGTCCGCTCTCAAAGTGGTTACCAAAGCATGGATCAACAGAGGATCGGGGCTTCTTGATTTTCTTGATGATCTGAAAGAACTTAAACCGGATATATTCTTTGTGAGCAGCGACGGACATACTCCTGCAAAACAGGAATTGTGTAAGGAGATGGGGATAGAATATATTGTTTCCAAAAGATTACCGCATGAAGGATTGCCCTCAAGGTCTACAACAGCGCTTCGTCAGGAGTGCCGTGTGCCTTACCGTCTGGATATTGCCGGCGGATGGCTTGATCAGCCGTGGGTGAGCAAACATTATCATGGTTCGGTGCTTACCATATGTATAGAGCCCGATTATGATTTTAACGACAGAAGCGGAATGTCAACTTCCTCCCGTAAAAAAGCGATTGAATTATGGCATACAGATATACCTGAAGGTAATAAAGAGATGCTGGCAAAGACCCTTTTCTGTTTTGAGAATCCTCCGGGCACGGCTTATGTGAGCGGTTCGCAGGACTCGCTGGGTATCACAATGCCGGGACTTAACCGTTATCATTATAAAGGTGAATACTGGCCGTCGGATATTGAAAGCTATCCGCAGGGTGATATTCTTGACTGGCTGGAGAAAGTGATCTGGTTGGTGCCTTTATATCCTCGTGTATCGGGTTATTCACCTCTTGAGGGTACCTGCATCACTCCGGAAAGCGCGCGCGATCTTGCTGTTGCCGCCGATGATGCCTGGGATGCTATCTCAAGAAAAGATATTTCCGCATTCGGCGATGCGTTCAGAAGAAGCTTTAAAGCGCAGATTTCAATGTTCCCAAATATGGTGAATGATGATATCCTTAAACAGATGAATTCATTCGAAGGTAAAGCGAAAGGCTGGAAGCTTAGCGGTGCCGGTGGCGGCGGTTATATTATTCTTATTAATGATGAGCCGATAGAGAATGCTATCCAGATAAGAATAAGAAGAGGCTGATATCGTTTGGAGATTGATATTTTGTAACGGTCATTACGATATGATCTTTCTCGCTTAGATTTGATAATATTTCAGATATAACATATTTTGCAGTAAAAGGCAGTTCCGTAAGGGACTGCCTTTTTTATCTCCAACCCCGATTAACTTTTTAATCAGAGTTGAATTCTGATAAAGAAGACCGGTTTGCTTTTAATTAATGTAGGTGTCTTTTCAATCAAGGCCGATTTCTTTCCATGCATTAATATATAATGAGACGGCAAAATCATAAATATAAATCCCGGATATATAAACATATTTAGATCGGAAGAGCGTCGTGTAGGGAAAGAGTGTACGTCCGGGTGTAGAGATAGGTGGGTGTCGTGT
>CAMTOT010000300.1 GCA_947074165.1 uncultured Bacteroidales bacterium | reverse complement strand
TGGAGTTCAGACGTGTGCTCTTCCGATCTGTAAACTCCCTTTCGGGAAGCTTACAGCTCTTATTTATTTATATAATTAAAGATTATGCTTCCTGAGCAACCTCAGACTTAGCATAAGAATAACTGGTGATCATATCCGGCCCGAAGCTATCAATATAAGAAACGCATTTTGCAACTTCAGCCTGAGTATAAATTGCATATACGCTGGCAGATTTCACAAACATTTCATCCTGATTTGCCGCCTCAAGCAATAGATAACTCATAATGATATATCCTGCCATTTCAACCATTCTGCGCGCGTGGTAATCGATAAACTCATTATTTTTAGTATCGATAACCTTAGCTACAGCATCTTCATATACAGGAATCAAAGAATCAATCTTAGATTTAAGTGAAGCAAGCTCCGGCGAAACCGGCTTCTCAGCGTAAGCTTTCATTTGAGCCGCATAAGTACCGGTAATGACGTGTCTTATAGCCGCTACTACCTGTAGCTGTGTAGTACCCTCATATATAGAAGTAATGCGGGCATCACGGTAAATGCGTTCACACTTATAGTCTTTCATGAAACCCGAACCGCCATGTATCTGAATACAGTCATAAGTATTCTGATTAGCATATTCAGAAGAAAGACCTTTACTCAAAGGAGTATAAGCGTCAGCCAGCTTACTGTATGTTTTCAGCTCCATTCTCTCTTCCGGAGTAAGCTTTCTCTCTCTCTGCACATCCTCAAGAGCTTTATATACATCAACAAATCGCGCTGTCTCATAAAGAAGACATCTCGAAGCGTCAAGTTTAGCTTTTATTGTTGAAAGTAACTCTTGTACGGCAGGAAAGTTTATAATAGCTTTTCCAAACTGAGCACGATCTTTTGCATAGCTTAAAGCTTCCTCATATGCAGCATTTGACAAACCAACAGACTGTGCTGCGATACCAAGACGAGCACCGTTCATAAGCGCCATCACATACTTGATAAGCCCAAGTTTACGATCACCGCAAAGCTCCGCTTTAGCGTTTTTATATGTTAGTTCACATGTAGGAGACCCCTTGATACCCATTTTATTCTCAATGCGGCGCACATCTACACCACCCTGACGTTTATCATATATAAACATTGACAGACCGCGTCCGTCTTTAGTGCCATCCTCCGAGCGCGCAAGCACAAGATGAATATCAGCATCTCCGTTAGTGATAAATCTTTTCACTCCGTTTAGTAACCAACAGCCATCAGCCTCACTGTAAGTTGCTTTAAGCATTACACTCTGAAGGTCAGATCCTGCATCCGGCTCTGTAAGGTCCATTGACATTGTTTCACCTGCGCAAATACGAGGAATAAATCTCTCTCTCTGATCCTCAGATCCGAATTCATAAAGAGTCTCAGCACAATCCTGAAGCCCCCAAAGGTTCTCAAACCCGGCATCAGCGCGTGACACGATATCCGCTGCCATAATGTAAGGTACGATAGGGAAATTCAAACCGCCGTATCTTCTCGGCATAGCCATACCCATTAGACCTGCTTTACGTGTCGCTTCAAGATTTTTAGCCGTACCATCAGCGTAAACTACACGATTATTTTCAACGCGCGGCCCCTGGTGATCAACATGCTCGGCATTAACATCTATAATATCCCCACAAATCTCACCCACAATCTCCAGCACTTTATCGTAGCTATCCATTGCGTCGTCATGATTATATGGAGCAAAATCATATTTATCTTTTTCTGTAAAGTCGCGCTCTCTTAGCTCAACTATTCTTTTCATCAAAGGATGATTAAGATGGAACTTCAGTTCCGGTGTGTCTGTATAGAAATTTGCCATGGCTTACTTAGAGTTTTGCTTATAATGTTTGATTAATTTAGGAACCACCTCTTCAACTGTCCCTGTTATCACTACATCTGCTATGTTGTTAATAGGTGCGTTTGGATCACTATTGATAGCGATAATCATCGCGCTCTCCTGCATACCTGCTATATGCTGGATTTGACCGGAAATACCGCAGGCAATATAAAGCTTAGGACGCACAGTTACACCTGTCTGTCCAATCTGGCGTTCATGCTCGCAAAACCCTGCATCAACGGCGGCACGTGAAGCACCAACCTCCGCATTAAGCGTAGATGCCAATTTATGAAGCAAATCAAACCCATCTTTAGAACCTACACCATAACCTCCGGCTACAACAATAGGCGATCCTTTAATGTTGACTTTAGATTTTTCTATATGACGTTCAATCACCTCTATCGCGAAGTCCTCATCAGCCACATACTTTTCTGCCTGCAATTTCACGATCTCTCCTTTGTAAGCAGGATCGAAAATAGCTTTTTTCATCACTCCCTCACGTACAGTTGCCATCTGAGGACGACACTCCGGATTAATAATCGTAGCCACGATATTACCTCCAAAAGCGGGACGAATCTGGTAAAGAAGGTTTTCATAAACCTTACCCTCTTTCTTCTCCTCATGCGTACCAATCTCAAGAGCCGTACAGTCTGCCGTCAGTCCGCTATGAAGAGCAGATGAAACTCTCGGTCCAAGATCTCGACCTATACTTGTAGCACCCATCAGACATACCTGAGGTTTGATCTCTTTAAAAAGATTAATCAGTACAGATGAATGCGGTAGTGTTGTATATGGAGATAAACGTTTATCCTCTACAAGATATATAGTATCCACTCCGTATGGAAATAATTCCTGCGTATGTTTTTCAAGATCATCGCCCACAAGAAGAGCTTCAAGTTTACAATTAAGCTGATTGGCAAGTGAACGGCCCTTAGTAAGCAGTTCAAGACTCACATCACCAATCACTCCGTCTTCAAGTTCGCAATATACAATTAGATTATCCATAATTACCCGATAGTGTGATTTGTTATTAATTCGATGATAAGGTCTTCTAGCTCTGCGTCTGAAGCACCCAGTTTCTTACTCTCTTTTGCCTGAAACACTACGTTTTCAATCTTTTTCACCTTAGTTGGCGAACCCGAAAGACCGCAGTCTACATGATTTGCCTCCACATCCATTGTATTCCACTCATTAAGAGTCAAATCAGGACGTGCCGCAAAAAGAGTAATTAAGTCATCATTGATTTCACTTTGTTCACTTTTCGTCTTAGCGTGTTTGAAGCGCTGAAGTAGTTTTGCGTTGCGAGGTCTGCATTCGTCTGCCGAACCATTAACAGTGATCAAAACAGGAAATTTAGCTTTTACAACTTCCACACCTTTATCAAGACGTCTTTTAATTGTTATATCAGTGTCTGTCACATCGATTATCTCCTCTGCGTATGTAACCTGATTGATACCAAGCTTTTCCGCAACCTGAGGTCCAACCTGCGCTGTATCACCGTCGATAGCCTGACGACCACCAAGTATAATATCAAAATCTCCTAATTTTTTTATAGCGCATGATATCGCGTAAGAAGTCGCAAGTGTGTCAGCTCCGGCAAATGCCCTGTCTGTTAGCAACACGCCGCCGTCTGCTCCGCGAAACAATCCTTCTCTGATTATTTCGGCTGCACGCGGTGGTCCCATAGTAACTAATTGTATTGTAGAACCCTCAACACGATCTTTCAACTGGAGAGCCTGCTCAAGAGCGTTAAGATCTTCGGGGTTGAAGATAGCAGGGAGCGCAGCTCTGTTGACTGTACCGTCCTCTTTCATCGCGTCTTTGCCAACGTTTCTCGTATCAGGTACTTGTTTGGCAAGTACTATCATTTTTAAACTCATGGTAGAAGTAATATTAGTTTTTGTGTTTATAATTCCGTTTTTCTATCTCTGGTAACAATTCCCCTAATCCGTTTTTACGCGTATCAAGGACTTAAAAGCGGTTCGCAAATTAATGTAAACTTTTTATTAAAACAATTTTTCAAAATAAAAAACGAAACAAAAAAATCTCTTTTGTGCAGTTTTATGCTGTATTGACCACTATTAAGGAAATATTTATTCAATTTTCAATAGATAAATCTTATACACTTTTTTACCGCTTTGACATTTATATTATGTCATATCTATATTATTAATCTGCCGTCAAAATCTTTTGCCAAGATCGGAGAGCACACGTCTGAACTCCAGTCACCGCCCATTATCTCGTATGCCGTCTTCTG
>CAMTOT010000299.1 GCA_947074165.1 uncultured Bacteroidales bacterium | reverse complement strand
GTTTAATAATTCTTGGCAAGACCGCCTTCTGAAGTTTCTTTATACAGACTCGGTAGGTCATGACCTGTCTGACGCATCACCTCAACGACTTTATCAAAACTTACGCGATGACGACCGTCTGAGAATGTCGAATATATATTACAGTCAAGCGCTCGCGCCGCCGCATAAGCGTTACGTTCAATGCACGGTATCTGTACAAGTCCGCATACCGGATCGCAGGTCAAACCAAGGTGATGTTCAAGCCCCATCTCTGCCGCATACTCAATTTGAGCCGGCGTACCTCCGAAAAGCTGGCAAGCTGCTGCTGCAGCCATAGCACACGCTACACCTACTTCACCCTGACAACCAACCTGTGCGCCCGATACAGACGCGTTATTACGCACTACACTACCGATAAGTCCGGCTGTGGCAAGAGCCTTAAGTATTCTTGAATCACGAAAATCACGTGTCTTCTGAAGATAATAAAGTACACCCGGCACAACTCCGCACGATCCGCATGTAGGAGCAGTAACAATTTCTCCACCGGCAGCATTTTCTTCTATCGTAGCCAACGCATAAGCGTAAAGCATGCCACGGTTTTTCATATTATCCTTATATCCTTTTGCACGTATCAGATAGTCGGATGCTTTACGACGTACCCCCAGACCACCCGGCAATACACCTTCTGCATCAAGACCACGCTCTACGGCAGCTACCATAACATTCCAGACTTCCTGAAGATAATCCCATATCTCTGGCCCTTCGTGTATCTCTACAAACTCCCAGTAACTGCATCCGTGCTGTTCGCACCATACCTGTATGTCATGAAGATTACCCATTGGATAAACAGGAGGCTCAGGGTTAGACTGTGACTCCTCATTTGCCAAAGCACCTCCGCCGATACTGTATATAGTCCACTCGTTAATCAGATTACCATCAGCGTCATAAGCGACAAACTTCATTCCGTTTGGATGGAAAGGAAGAAATACTTTTGGCTCCCAAACTATATCCACCGGAGCAACCTTGGTCAATACATCAAGAATGGCTACATCTGTCATGTGCCCTTTCCCTGTAGCGGCAAGACTGCCATAAAGAAACACCTCATATCTGGCCACGTCAGCAGCCATATTAATAAACTGTTCGGCAGCTTTCTTTGGTCCCATCGTATGACTACTTGAGGGCCCTTTGCCTATTCTGTAGATATTTTTTATTGATTCCATAATTTTATACCATGCTATATGAGCTTTGACTATATAAGTATTTACGAAGATACATCTATTATAAAGTGATAATTATTTATATAAATAATATTTGTTCATTTTGTTATTTTTTAACCTGAGATCCGGTTTCTTATACAACGTATAGTCAATTGACAAATATTACAAAACCGAACGATTGCCCGGATAAATCTGTGCCACGTACATGGCACAGCCGTGACAAGCACGTGACAGAACCGTGACAAGCGCGTGGCACAGTTCTGCCATGTACGTGGCAAAAACTTTTTACAGGAAGAAATATTTTTACAACCCGGGCAAGGCGAGATTTCAGCGATTGGTTATCTATGTTGTAAATAACCATTTCTTATTTTATTTATATATCTGAAATAATTACTTTTGCTACTCTGAAAAAGAATAATAAAAAATAATATGAAACAATATCTCGACCTCCTTCAGCGAGTTAGTGAAGAGGGAGTTATGAAAGAGGATCGCACCGGGACAGGTACAAAAAGCGTATTTGGTCATCAAATGAGATTCAACCTTGAAGATGGATTTCCTTTGGTTACAACAAAGAAACTTCACCTTAAATCTATCATTTATGAACTTTTGTGGTTTCTCAAAGGAGATACAAACGCTAAATATCTGCAAGACCACGGAGTGCGTATATGGAATGAATGGGCAGATGAGAATGGCGACTTAGGGCATATATACGGCTTTCAGTGGCGCTCGTGGCCGGACTACAACGGCGGTCATATAGACCAGATAACAGAGGCTGTAAATACAATAAAAAACAATCCTGACTCACGACGCATAATAGTAAGCGCATGGAATGTAGCGGATATTCCAAACATGAATCTTCCTCCATGTCATGCTTTCTTCCAGTTTTATGTAGCCGACGGCAAACTTTCGCTTCAGCTATACCAGCGCAGCGCAGATATTTTCCTTGGCGTACCGTTCAACATTGCGTCTTACGCGTTGCTGCTTATGATGATGGCACAGGTCACAGGACTAAAGGCCGGAGAATTCGTACACACGCTGGGAGATGCTCACATATACTCCAATCACTTTGATCAGGTTGATTTGCAGTTAAGCCGCGAACCTCGCGCGCTTCCTAAAATGATTATTAATCCGGAGCGCAAAAGCATATTCGATTTCGAGTATGAAGATTTCAAACTTGAGGATTATGACCCGCATCCGCATATCAAAGGGGAAGTAGCCATATAAAAAATTAAATCTATGGAGACAGCTATAATCGTAGCGCTGGCAGAAAACAACGCGATTGGCAAAAACAACGATCTGCTTTGTTATATGCCTGCCGACTTAAAGCATTTTAAAGAACTTACTACGGGACATACCGTAGTTATGGGCAGACGTACATTTGAGTCTTTGCCCAAAGGCGCATTACCAAACAGAGATAATATTGTCATTACACGCAACGAGAATCTGAACTTTGAAAATACTATCATGGTTCACTCTATGGAGGAAGCTATAAAGGCTGCCGATAAAGAGAAAAAGATTTTCATAATAGGGGGTGCTTCGGTATATAATGAGGCTCTTGATTTTGCCGACACTCTTTATCTTACTTTTATTCATCATGCTTTTAGCGATGCCGACACTTTTTTCCCTAAATGGAATACAGATGAGTGGGTCGAGACTGAGCGTATAGATTTTAAAGCTGACGAAAAGAATCCTTTCGATTATTCGTTTGTCACTTTAAAAAGGAAATAAGTATAATTTGTATTTGACATCCTTATAATGGTCTTCATCAGAACAATAATTAATGATTAATGTTATACATATTATCCATTACATTGATTTATACAACTATAGATAAAAAGATACTATGAATACTAATCATGAGAATATTGTACAACTTGTTGATGAGGATGACATCCCTGTTGGGACAATGAGCAAAATGCAGGCTCATAAAGAAGCAGCGCTTCACCGTGCCGTGTCTTTAATTGTTTTCAACAGAAAAGGAGAATGGCTTTTACAACAACGGGCTAAGGATAAATATCACTCGGCTGGACTTTGGTCTAATGCTTGCTGCACCCACCCGTATGTGGGAGAAGATGAAAATAGCGCTGTCTACAGACGTTTTAATCAAGAGCTGGGAATAACTCTCGATTGCGAGATAGAGCATATCCATTCTTTTATTTATAAAGCAAAATTAAACAATGAGCTTACTGAGTATGAATATGACCATCTGTTTGTAGGTATAACTGACAAACTGCCCAAACCTGATAAAAACGAGGTGATGAACTGGAAGTATATAAGTAGTGAAGATTTAAAAGAGGATTTAAAACTACATCCGGAACATTATACTGAATGGTTTAAAATTATATTGGATAAGATATTCTGAATAATATAATAATAAAAAAGACGAGGATGATATCTGATTCGGTATCATCCTCGTCTTTTTTATTATATTGACAGTGTACAAAGTACTTGACTAATTCAGGACGATTTTAGGTAAATACTAATCTCATTTAAATTATTTGTCGTAACATATAGCCTCTGATATAGATAACCTTCGCAAATAGAAAAGAATCAATACACAAAGATAAGTTTAAACTCTCCCGTTCTATACTTAACAACAAACTCTTTGGTTATTTATTTTCATATTCGATTTTGTTTATTTTGAGAGTCTCTGAAAATCCTGGATTAAAAATACTTTCATCATTGACAACCGAAAACAAAAACAAAAAAAGAGCGTAACGAACACTTTTCAGTTTATTCGCTACGCTCTGCTGCTATTAACTTTGTATAAAGTTGTTTATTATATAATAAGCACACTTATTAATTACAGATATACTTGCTGACAAGAAATTAGTTATCTGTTTGGTGTATCCCAAAGATCGGAAGAGCACACGTCTGAACTCCAGTCACCGCTCATTATCTCG
>CAMTOT010000298.1 GCA_947074165.1 uncultured Bacteroidales bacterium | reverse complement strand
AATTTGTCTGCTTTTCCTGCCACAAGATAATTAACCAGAGTGAAGTTTGTACCGGCTATCATCATAAAAAAACATATCACGTACTCTACATAAGAAGAGTTCCAATAACCAATGCTTGATTGCTTTGTTGAGTATCCACCCGTAGCCAGTGTCGTAAATGCGTGGCAGATGGCATCAAAAAGATCCATCGGGCCAAGCCATAAACAAACAGCGCATACCATAGTGATTATGAAGTATATTATCCACAGGTGCTTTGCCGTGTGCTGTATGCGAGGACGAAGTTTATCGTGAGTCAGCCCGGGCACTTCTGCGTTAAATAATTGTATTCCTCCTGAACTGAACATTGGCATAAGTGCTAATGTAAAAACTATTATACCCATACCTCCCAACCACTGTATAAGACTTCTCCAAAAGAGAATACCGCGTGGAAGATCTTCTATATTGTTAAGTATTGACGCTCCTGTCGTTGTAAATCCTGATATAGTCTCAAAAAAACTGTCTGTCACGGATGGTATAGCCCCACTTATTAGAAATGGCAGCATGCCGAAAAAAGAGAATATAATCCACGATACGGATACAATAAAACATCCCTCTCTTTTTCCGATTTGTGAGCTGAATCCACGTCCGTAATAAGCCATTGTACATCCAGATATCGCTGTAATAGCAGTTGATATCGCAAATGATATTAATGCGCTTTCTTTATATATGGCTGATACGCAGCCAGCCACGAGCATAAATATAGATTCAATAATAAGCAGCAGACCAAAGATTCTGTATATCAGTTTTAAATTAAAATTTCCCATTCTGAGTTTATCAATTAAACAGTTTCTCGATCTTGTTAATCGCAGTGTCAAGACAGAATACTACAACATGATCATATGGCATAATCTGAGTGTTACCGTTTACCATGATCCCCTTTCCATTTCTGGTGAGTCCCCCTAATGTCAGGTCTTTCGGTAGTGTCAGATCCTTAACAGGAGCCTGAGTTATTTTTGATCCCGGTTTGGCTATCAGCTCGGCAACTTCTGCGTTGGCAAGAGTAAGACACTTGACATTTGATACATCTGCGTCAAGAAGAAGCTGATATATTTTACTTGCAGTAATAATTTTTTTATTAATAACCGAGCCTATATTTAAGCTTTCAGCCATTGATATGTATGTCACATTCTCAACTTCTGCTATTGTTTTGGATACGCCGAAACTTTTAGCATTCATGCATGCCAGAATATTAGTCTCAGAACTGTCTGTCAGAGCAATGAAAGCATCCATATCCTGTATACCTTCTTCGCGCAGAAGCTCGTTATCGCGAGCGTCACCCTCTATTATGCTGCCTCTAGATATCTTTTCGCTTAGTTTGTGTCCCTGATTTTTATCTATTTCAATGATTTTAATATCTATGTCGCCCGGAAGGTAGTTTGTCGCACGTATAGCGATACGGCTACCACCCATTATCATAACATTTTTAATTTCTACCTCTTCTTTTCCGGCAAGAATCCTAATCTCATCGATATGTTCTTGTGTGGTCATGAAGTAAACAAGATCATCTGCAAGTATTTTGTCGTTACCTTTTGGTATTATAACCTGATCTTTTCGTTTAATTGACGCAATATGATAAAATTCATTCCCTCCGGCAAGCTCAGATAATCTGTGGTTTACAATCAATGCGTTATCTCTGATCTTTACACCCACAAGAATGAGCGCTCCACCACACAGTTCAAACCACTGTCTTACCCATGTCTTCTTTAGTGCTGTCACAATCTCTTGCGCTGCAAGCATCTCGGGATATATAAGCTCGTCGACTCCTAGTTTTTTAAAAAACTCTTTGTTGTCTGGCATCAGATATTCATAGTTATCTATACGGGCAAGAGTTTTGATTGCCCCAAGATTGGCGGCAAGCGTACAAGCTGTGATATTCTGACTTTCAGAAGGAGTTACGGCAATAAACAGGTCTGTTTTATTTACGCCTGCTTCTTTCAGATCTTTAATCGAAGTAGGCGATCCGTTTATAGTCATAAGATTGAAATTGGAAAGAGTTTCAAGTCGTTCCGTATCAGTATCCATCAGTATAATATCCTGATCCTCTTTAGAAAGTAGTTTTGCAAGGTGTGTACCGACAGCACCTGCTCCTGCTATAATGATTCTCATCTTCCTTAAATAATTATGAATGAAGAGTGTTTAAATTTTATATTTTGATTATTGCCTCATAAATCGAATCGGCATCTGTGCCACATATCTTATGTAGATCTGCTACCGGTCCATGTTCTACGAATTTATCAGGAAGACCTATTCGTCTTACCTTTACATTGTAGTCGTTGTCAGCCATAAATTCGAGTATTGCCGAGCCGAACCCACCTTTTAGCATACCGTCTTCGACTGTGATGATTTTCTTATATTTTTTTCCTATCTCATGAAGTGCAATTTCATCCAGTGGTCTTAAGAAAACCATATCGTAGTGCGCTACGTTAATGTTGTGCTGTTTAGCTTTAGTAATAGCCTTAGAGGCTTCATTGCCTATAGGTCCGAGTGTTAATACAGCTATCTCATCTCCATCACATATTTTATTGGATTTTCCTATTTCAACTTCTTTAAATTTGCATTCCCATTCTGTATTTACTCCACGTCCGCGAGGATATCTTATCATAAACGGACCCTTTGTCTTTTCGAGCTGAGCTGTATACATAAGGTTTCTAAGCCAGTGCTCATTTATCGGAGAGGCAACCGTCATATTGGGTATCGACCTGAAATAAGCAAGGTCAAATACTCCATGATGGGTAGGCCCGTCTTCACCGACAAGTCCGGCTCTGTCAAGACAGAATATGACTTTCTGATTTTGCAAAGCTACGTCATGTATCACCTGATCATAGGCTCTTTGCATAAATGAAGAGTATATATTGCAAAAAGGTACTTTTCCCTCCTTAGCCAGACCGGCAGAGAAGGTGACCGCATGTTCCTCAGCTATGCCCACATCAAATGTTCTTTCAGGCATCTCCTTCATCATATATGTAAGAGAGCAGCCTGTTGGCATCGCGGGGGTAATACCCATAATCAGTTCGTTTTTTCTTGCTAACTCAAGTATTGTTTTACCAAATACATCCTGATATAATGGTGGCTGATCACAGCTGTCGCTTGTGATTCGTACTCCGGTGTCTTTATTGAATTTACCCGGAGCGTGCCATTCCGTAGCCGATTTTTCAGCAGGAACAAATCCTTTGCCTTTTACTGTGCGTAAATGAAGGATTTTAGGACCTTGCAAGTCTTTTATATGCTCAAGTATACGTACTATTGTCTTAACGTCATGTCCGTCTACCGGCCCGAAGTATCGTATGTTAAGACCCTCAAATATATTGTGTTGACGGGTAATAAGGGCTTTCAGACTGTTGTTGAATCTTAGAATAGCACCTTTCATGCCGTCATTGATAATATTGGCTTTTTTGAAAGTACGGTATACGTCATATCTAAGTTTATTGTATTGCTTAGATGTAGTTATATCTACGAGGTACTGATTTAATCCTCCCACGTTATTATCTATAGCCATGTTATTATCATTAAGGATAATAAGCATGTTATTTGGGTGTACGGAAGCATTGTTTAGTCCCTCGAACGCAAGACCTCCCGACATAGATGCGTCGCCAATTACAGCCACTACATTTCTTTCCGGAGTGCTGTCACCCGCGCTTTTGCTGGCTATTGCCATACCAAGAGCTGCGGATATGGAATTAGAAGCATGTCCTGCTATAAATGCGTCATACTCACTTTCTTCCGGTGACGGAAATCCGCAAAGTCCACCGAGTTTTCTATTTGTATCAAAGTTTTTTCTACGTCCGGTAAGTATCTTATGGGCGTAAGCCTGGTGGCCCACATCCCATACTATTCTATCGTAAGGAGTATTAAAAACATAATGTAATGCAACTGTCAATTCTACAGCACCCAAACTTGAAGCAAAATGTCCTGGATTCTGCGATAGCTGATCTATAATAAACTTTCTCAGGCTACTGCATACATCCTCAAGTTCGTCCGTGCCAAGTTTTCTAAGATCGGCAGGAAACTCTATCAGATCGGAAGAGCGTCGTGTAGGGAAAGAGTGTACGTCCTGGTGTAGA
>CAMTOT010000297.1 GCA_947074165.1 uncultured Bacteroidales bacterium | reverse complement strand
CTTCCGATCTATATTTCGTCGCCTACTAATCTAATGGTGAAGTATTTCGTCCTGTTATTAGTAGAAATACTAAGACTTGTGATTTGTTGTCCGGGCGCCACATTCGCGATTGCTCCGTCAAAATTATAAGTCCCGTCATTTGTAACGGTAGTCATTAGCACGTCTCTTCTGCTTCCTGTTGCATATGCTTTTATTGAATCATTGCTGTTGACATAAGGGCGTATACCTGTGAGTATGTCATTAATGTATATCTCGGCAGTATTATCCCATACAATGTCCTCATCCTGATTCGCACTGCTTTGCGTAATCTCCAGTATAACCTCCATTTTAGCATCTACATGAATGAAGTCGAGTATCAGATTAGCATTTTTGGAGACATCCTTCTGATAAGCGAACAACGTAACCGGGGTCTGAGCATTTTCATCTGTAACATCATAACCATCTTTGAATAGAGCGGTAAAGCTGTATTTACCATTTACAGGAGTCTCTTCGCTCCATCTTAGAGGTTCGTCGCTTACCCAGTTAGGGTTGTTGTAAATATACCAAGAAGAACGTGATGTCCCGGTTATATATATTGAATCTCCTGATTCGAAATCTCCGTCTCCTTCCGGACCTATAGATACACGAGTGTTGTTTAAAGACACATAAGGTGTTATTATATCATTTAGATTGTCAGTATCATTATTTATTATGGCATTGTCATCACATGATGCAAATAGCGCTATAAACAAAGCCACCGTCGAAATCTTATATAATCTATTTTTTAGCATAACTTAGTTTTGAATTAATTGCATTAATCGCGGTTCGTGTCTTCAAGTGTAAGCTTGCCATTTGTCAGATTCCATATGTGATAACATACTTTATCCGGGTTGCTGCTCACAATATTGTTATATTCATCAATCCCGGTATTCATTTGCGCAACATCATAATCAGTGATCTGAGATTCGGCTGTAGATAATGTATATAGTGTAGTACCAAGATTTGCGTTTCCACCTGAGATAACTCCGCTTGAAGTCCAGCTTGAATATATAACAGAGTTTTTTGTTAAAGGAGCACCAATGATGTCTCCGAGATTGTTGCTCTCCGCTACAAGGCTGATTTTACCTGTATTCTTACTTGCTATTACGTATCCGTCGTTTTCAGCAGCTATACCTCCCGCAGATGATATAATATACGGGCTTTGCTTGCTGTATACACTTGCAGTGTTAGAACTAGCCAATATATTGCCTGAGTAATTCTGTCCGACTATTCCTCCGGTCACAACAGCAGTTACACTGCCTGAAACATTGCAGTTGTTAATAACGGAATTATCGCTTATTGCAACAATACCACCTGCTATGTAATTTGCTTTTATTGTCAGTGCTGCATTACAATTTTTAATAACTGAGTTTTTAGCTACTGCCGCTATTGAAGCCGTTAAAGACCCTTCGTTAGTCCCTTTGTTGGTAAAACGGGCTGTAACATTAATGCTGTCAAGTTTTGAGCCATCCATATAGCCAAATAAAGATATCAGTCCATTATCTTTGGTTACATTTAGGCCGAAGAATTTTTTGTTTTGACCAATAATCGATCCTTTAAACGGACAATCTTTAGTACCTACCGGTACCCAGTTAGGATAACATCTCATGTCGATGTCGTTCACTACAGTATAAGTATTGGTATTTTCAATATTATTCTGAGCTTGTTCTGAAAGCCACAACATATTTCCCGGACACGTTATCTTATAATCAACCGGTTCAGTTGCTTTTGTGATTAACTGAATAAATGTACTGTCGGAAGAGGAATTAGTCACGCCTTCCCATTTCAATATTTTTGTGTCGATTGTATGAACATCACTTGCAACAAGATGAAGCCCTAAAGTTCGAATATGTCCGCTTTGTATGAAATCTGAAGAAGGTACATATCTGAATAATTTTAGTTCGAGATTATCACCTATTCCGTTTGACGCCGCGTAGATCTCAATATTCTCAATCTTCTGTCCGCCTTCTACAACTATGGCTGATAAGCTTACATTATTGCCATTTACTGATGCATCCATCGCGATAGGTTCTCTCTTCACATTAGAATCATCGGGAACTACCACCAGGTGATTTGATTTATAATCAAATTTGAAGTTGCTGTTAAGTCCGTTGATCAGAACTTTACATTTCTCATTCCAGATAATACCACCACCAAGAGTAAGGTCTATCATAACCTTTGCCATTGCATGAGTGAAGTTAAATGCGATGTGTCTTGTCTCCTTTTGGTAGATAGTTGATGCAACAAGGTGATCAGGAGCCTGATTTTCGCCGGGTGTATTAATATCAAGATACTTAGCGTAGAAGTTTCGTTTGTCTTTAGCTCCCGAAGAAATAAGGCTTGTCTCCCAGCTGATAGGCTTATCCTCAGGTATAAGAATTTTTTCTGAAGAAGAGTAGTTATAAGCATATTCATCGTAACCGGCTCCTATTACAACAATAGGATCCCCGTCAGAAAATATTCCTTTCCCATTCTCATCTAATACCGGGGCCTTTGTTTCTGATGAATATATATCAGCTGAAAATATAATATTATCTCCTGTTAATCCCTTAAGTTGGTCATCTGACTCAGAACAAGAGCAAAAGAGAGCCATTGTAATAGTCAGATAAAATAATATGTTAGAAAAATGTTTCATTTACTTGATTTTAAATTTGCACTTCCGTTTTCATATGTCCAGTAAGGAGCGATAGGGTAGTTGTTGAATGTTGCCATACTAAGATAAAGAGATACTTTTTGGTTCATCTCTTCAACTTCGGTTACTGTAATAGATGCTTTTGCGTATACACCTCCGGTTACAGACTTTGGGCCTTCGGTACCAATAGCCGATACCCCACTTTTTATACTGTAGCAGGCATATATAGTTGCATTGTTATAACCAACGAAGACACCGGTATAGCTATTTGCAGAACTATTGTTTGTTATTGTCTCTTCATTCTTGCATGATACAATGAAGTAATTGTTTTTTCCGGCAATACCACCTGCATAACAATTCTTTCCTGTTACTGTAATAATAACATGACTTGTAGTACCTACAATGAAGCCGTAATTTTCCGCGACGATACCACCAACTGATACATTGTTGCCTGAAATATCGATTTTGCAATTTCCTGTGCAATTAGTTATTCTTGCTTTGGCATAACCTGCAATTGAGCCTGTGCTTGAGTTGCTGCTTATAGAACCCTCAAAACTACAATTTGAAATAATGGTGTTGTTAGTAGCCTTTCCAATAATACCTCCAACATAGTTTGAGGAGCTTGTTGACGCTATGTTTCCTACAACTTTGAAGTTTGATATTGTAGCACCGTTGGTTTTTGAAAAGAAGCCAATGTCAGTATCTTTATCTGTATTGATATTGTAATTCTCAATCTTATGACCATTGCCATCAAAAGTGCCACGAAAAGGTACATTTACTCCGAAATAAGCATCACAAGGATTTTTTAGAGTTATGTTATTCGCAAGTATAAGTTTTTTTCCGATGAAAGAGCTTCCTGTTAATTCAGACATGTCTTTAAGTCTAAGCAGCTCTTCTTCATTATGAATATAAATAACATCCTGGTCAGCAACTTCGCCAAGAATAACATCTTCATCTTTAGTCCATTCAGAGATAGTAATCTTATCGATAGTAAGAGACAGATCTCCTTTAATGAGCTTTAGCTTCAGTGTAGTGTTTACTCCGGACGCAAGATGAATGCCATCATTGTCAAGAGTTTTGTAATATTCCCTTGTATCGTTGTCTGTGATACCTATCTTGAAGCTTCTCAGATTCTGGCTCACTACTCTCGCTGTGATAATTACATTGCGGTCGTTTACTTTTGTAGGATAAAATGACAGGTCTTTGCTATCACCACTACCTATAAGTTCGTCGTTTATCCAATCACCCTGATTAAGTATATTCTCAAGACAAACATACATGTTGTCTCCCCAATAAAGTTCCGTGTCAAGAGTAAGGTCGAAAGTAACCTTTGCCGCCGCATGGTTTAGAACAAACATAGGAGTCTCATTTCTAAGGCACTTACTTTTACCAATCAGATAGTCTGGTATATTATTTGTTGAGTTGTCATATCCTATTTTATCAGTCGACGGGTCATGTGTAGCCTTAAAATGATAATATC
>CAMTOT010000296.1 GCA_947074165.1 uncultured Bacteroidales bacterium | reverse complement strand
ACGCCAGATTTTCATTCTGGAAAGAGGAGTTCGATTCTCCTATGGACTACAAAAGGTTGTTTCATTAATTTGAAACAACCTTTTTTTTTGCTATTTATTAGCTTTTTAAACGGAATTAATCCTCTATGAATTAGATAAAAAAGTAGATTTTAGCTATCTTTGTAAAGATGGAATTAAACCTTTTTGACTTAATATTTAAGTATAAGGATTAATCGAAAAACAAGAAAAACTCCAACAGAGACAAAGAGATATAACAATTATGTCAGAAGAACAAAATAAATCTTATTCGGCCGACAGTATTCAGGTATTAGAAGGACTTGAAGCAGTTAGAAAACGTCCGGCCATGTACATAGGTGATATAGGTGTAAAAGGTCTTCACCATCTGGTATACGAGGTAGTAGATAACTCAATCGACGAAGCTCTTGCGGGCTACGCTACTCACATCGAAGTTATAATCAATGAAGACAACTCAATCACTGTAGTAGATAATGGTCGAGGTATCCCTGTAGATATACACGAGAAAGAGGGCAAGTCTGCTCTTGAGGTTGTACTTACAGTGCTACACGCGGGAGGTAAATTCGACAAAGGCACATATAAGGTTTCGGGAGGTCTTCACGGTGTAGGTGTATCTTGTGTTAATGCCCTATCTAAATATCTTCGTGCAGAAGTACGCCGCGGAGGTAAAATACACATGCAGGAGTTTGCTTACGGAGCTGCGCTACATGATGTAGAAGTTATCGGAGAAACAGATCAGACAGGTACTACTGTTACATTCCGTCCTGACGAAACAATCTTTACAGTAACAGAATATAAATATGACACTCTTGCAGCGCGTCTGAGAGACCTGGCATACCTTAACGCCGGCATCAACCTTTCTATCACAGACCGCCGCGTAACAGATGAGAACGGAGAGTTTAAAACAGAAGTTTTCCACTCGACAGAGGGTCTTAAAGAATTTGTCCGCTATATTGATTCTGCGAGAGAACATCTTATCGAGGATGTAATCCATATCTCAACAGAGAAACAAGGTATTCCGGTAGAATTTGCGATGACTTACAATACAGGATATTCTGAAACATTATTCTCTTACGTAAATAATATCAATACAATTGAGGGTGGTACGCACCTACAGGGTTTCCGTACAGCTCTTACACGTGTATTAAAAAAATATGCAGAAGACTCAAAACTTCTTGATAAAGTAAAAATTGAGATCTCTGGTGATGACTTCCGTGAAGGTCTTACAGCTGTAATCTCTGTAAAAGTAGCGGAGCCTCAGTTTGAAGGACAAACAAAAACGAAACTCGGAAACAGTGAAGTAGCCGGTGCCGTTCAGCAGGCGGTAGGGGAAGCTCTTGGTCACTATCTTGAGGAAAACCCTAAACAGGCTCGTGTTATCGTGGATAAAGTAGTTCTTGCTGCTACAGCGCGTCACGCTGCACGTAAGGCAAGAGAGCAGGTACAACGCAAGACATCACTTACCGGTGGTGGCCTTCCAGGTAAACTTGCAGACTGTAGCTCTAAGATTGCAGAAGAATGTGAACTATTCCTTGTCGAGGGAGACTCGGCGGGTGGAACAGCAAAACAAGGACGTAACCGTTTCTATCAGGCTATTCTTCCGCTTCGCGGTAAGATTCTTAACGTAGAAAAAGCTATGCTTCACCGCGTACTTGAAAGCGATGAGATCCGAAATATGTTTACAGCTATGGGGGTTCACCTTGAGGAAAGCAAAGAGCTAAACTATGCTAAACTTCGTTATCACAAGGTAATTATCATGACCGATGCCGACGTTGACGGTAGCCACATCGCTACGTTGCTTATGACTTTCTTCTACAGATATATGAAACCACTTATCGAAAGCGGATATATATATATTGCCACTCCACCGCTTTACCTATGTAAAAAGGGTAAAAACGAAGAGTATTGCTGGACAGAACAGCAACGTCAGGCTTTCATCACTAAATATGCTGACGGCAATGAAAGAGGTGTACATACACAACGCTATAAAGGTCTTGGTGAGATGAATAAGGAGCAGCTTTGGGACACAACAATGAATCCTGAAAACCGTACGCTTCGCCAGGTTACTATTGAAAACGCAGCAGAAGCGGATCACGTGTTCTCTATGTTGATGGGAGAAGAGGTTGAACCTCGCCGTATATTCATCGAGGCAAACGCTACTTACGCTAATATTGACGCATAAAATTATAACATAAATCATACGGGAGCATTAACCTTGAAACATAGGTAAATGCTCCCGTATTTTTTACATTAAAATCTTTATATCTTTGTATATATGAAACAAAGAATTCTGATTGTAGAAGACGACATCTCTTTTGGCACAATGCTGAAAGGATGGTTTATTAAAAACGATTATTCTGCTGAACTCCGCACCAAAGTGTCGGATGCCACAGAAATGCTTTCGGATGAGAAGTTTGATCTTATTCTGTCAGACCTGCGTCTGCCGGATGGAGACGGGACGGAAATTCTGCGATGGATGAAGGATAACAATAAGAACATGCCTTTTATTGTTATGACAAGCTATGGCGAGGTGCAAAGCGCTGTAGAAGCAATAAAACTCGGGGCAGAGGATTATCTGCAGAAGCCTATAAATCCGGCTATATTGCGAGAGAAAATAGGTTTAGTATTAGATAGAAATAACAAGACAGAGCATAAGCAAGAAGCTAAATCAGAAAATATTGCCAAAACAACTGAAAAGAAAACTGATAAATCAGAGAATAAGAAAGCCAATATAACATCAGGATTCGTTTTGGGGAAAAGCGAAGCGGCTCAACAAATGTTCAGCTATATATGCAAAGTCGCGCCAACTAAGATGTCTGTTCTTATTCTCGGCGAAAGCGGCACGGGCAAAGAGTACGCGGCAAGACTTATACATGACAACTCAAACAGAAAAGATAAGCCTTTTATAGCTGTTGACTGCGGCAGTCTATCGAAAGAACTAGCACCAAGTGAGTTGTTCGGTCACCTGAAAGGGTCTTTCACCTCAGCGATTGAGAATAAAACGGGAGTATTTGAACAGGCAAACGGGGGAACTGTTTTTCTAGATGAAGTGGGGAATCTTTCTTACGATGTACAGGTACAGCTACTACGCGCTCTCCAGGAAAAAAAGATCAGACCGGTAGGTTCGGCAAAAGATGTATCAGTAGATGTACGCATAGTATCGGCGACCAACGAGGATCTGACTAAAGCAATAACTACCGGAGCATTCAGGGAAGACCTCTATCACCGATTAAATGAGTTTTCTGTACAAATACCACCTCTTCGCGAACGCGGCAATGATATAGTTATGTTTGCTGAGGAGTTTTTACGCCAGGCTAACGAAGAGCTGGAGAAAGATATAAAAGGATTCTCTCCCGACGCAATCAAATCACTTAAATCAAATAGCTGGAGCGGTAATCTGAGAGAGCTTAGGAATGTAATAAGAAGATCGGCTCTGTTTGCAGAAAAGGAGTTTATCACTTCTGATGATTTACCGGACTTCATCCCCGCAAAAGAGGAGGAACTTACACTACGTCCGGAAAATGAAAAAGAGATAATTGAAAATGCTATAAAAAAGGCGGGAGGAAACAAGACGCTTGCGGCTAAAATGCTTAAAATAGACAGAAAAACATTATACAATAAAATTGACCGTTACAATATTAAATCATGATGATAAAAAAAGACCGGGATAATGAGGCTTATTAGCATATTATCCCGGTCTTCTTTATATATCTGTAGACAGAATCTTATTCACATCATCTCTCCACAACTCATAGGCAGCACCCTTATTCATATCCATTCTTACAAGCTCCTCTACCGAATATCCCAACTCTATAAAAGAAGGAAGCATTTTATGACATATAAACTGGGCCTTATCATAATCAAGTGTATCATAGGCAAAACGAAGTTGCTCCATATTTTCTCGCGATGAATTCATCAGCACATTCTTTATTTCATCAAATTCCTCACCAAAGGACGATTCAAAAGTCTCACCCTCTCCTATCAAGCTTTTTAATGAATTAAGTGATATGGGTTTAGAGAGATAACCGGCAAACCCAAGCCCCAGAGCCTTAGAAAGTGAAAATTCAGAACTACCTGTCATAAGTATCACAGGGATATCTCCTGCCCCTTTGAGAATAT
>CAMTOT010000295.1 GCA_947074165.1 uncultured Bacteroidales bacterium | reverse complement strand
TCCAGATCAATTGCAGCTATTCCGTTATAGGTACCTGCATATAGTTTATTTCCCTAACCTTAATCACACGGGTGCTCATAAGATCAATAATACAATCGGTCAGATACTTATTGCACGCAGAATGGGTAAGACAAGGATTATAGCTGAGACAGGTGCCGGACAGCATGGAGTGGCCACAGCTACGGTATGCGCTCTTATGGATATGAAGTGTGTGGTTTATATGGGCGCGACAGATGTAAAACGTCAGCATCTTAATGTGGAAAAGATGAGGATGTTAGGTGCGGAGGTTCGCCCGGTCATGTCTGGTAATAAGACGCTTAAAGATGCGACTAATGAGGCTATAAGAGATTGGTGTTGTAATCCGGAAGATACTTACTACATAATTGGCTCGACAATGGGACCACACCCATATCCTGATATGGTAGCTAAATTGCAATCTGTAATATCAGAAGAAATAAAAAAGCAGTTATTAGAAAAAGAGGGAAGAGACTATCCGGATTATCTTATCGCATGTATTGGAGGAGGAAGTAATGCGGCTGGTACATTCTATCATTATCTTAATGAAGAAAGAACGAAGCTTATAGCTTGTGAAGCCGGAGGGTTAGGTGTAGATTCAGGAGAAACAGCGGCTACTATAACAGTAGGTACAAAAGGTATAATACATGGTACATATACACTGCTTATGCAGGATGATGATGGTCAGATCATAGAACCTTATTCTATATCTGCGGGATTAGACTATCCTGGTATAGGACCTATGCATGCATATATGTCGCAAGAAGGACGTACAGAGGTATTGCCTGTAAATGACGATGAAGCCCTTCGTGCCGCGTTTGAGCTTACTCGTACAGAAGGTATAATACCGGCACTTGAATCGTCACACGCTTTGGCAATACTTGAAAAGAAAAAATTCAGACCGGAGGATGTTGTAGTAATAACAGTATCAGGAAGAGGAGATAAGGATATGGACACTTACTTAAAATTTATCTGACATGAGACATTTTAATATACATACTAATTCAAGCCGACTATTATGTGATATATATACACCTGTGGCTTTGTATCTGAAAATACGTGATTTATATCCTGAATCAGCTCTGCTTGAATCGACTGAATACCGTACGCCGGAAAGCAGTTATTCATATATCGCATTTTGTCCTATCGCTAAATTTGAACTTAAGGATGGTGTCGTTAATGAAAAATATCCGGATGGAACAAAACTCCGACACACAGTTAATCGCTTCGGATTTGATTCGAAAGATACAGATGGTGATATATCAGATGTGTTTAAGAGATTCAGAAATTCGTTTAATATTATGCCGTCTAAAGATGAGCCTTTGATATGTACTGTATCTGAATCTAATCCAACCGGTATAAACGGCCTTTTCGGATTTACCTCTTTCGATTCAGTGTCTTATGTGGAGCCTGTGAAATTTGAAAAGCAGAAAACAGAGTTCGCCTCAATATCTGATATGAATTATATATACTACAGATATGTTATTGTAATGAATATGTACAAGAGTGAGATGTGTATTCTGGAGAATCTTATAGAGGGTGAAACTTCAAATTTGAAAAAGGTGATCTCTGATATTGAGAATAATAATTTTGATATATTCGGGTTCTCAACTACAGGAGAAGTGGAATCAAATATGAATGATGTTGAGCATATTGATATGATCAATAAAGGTATCTCTCACTGTATGCGTGGAGATGTATTTCAGATAGTGCTCGGACGGCAGTTCAGACAATCATTTTTAGGAGATGACTTTAATGTGTACCGGGCATTAAGATCTGTGAATCCATCACCATATCTTTTTTATTTTGACTTCGGGTCTTACCGTATATTTGGGTCTTCCCCTGAAACACACTTCCGCATACAAGGAAAGAAGGCGTATATAGATCCTATAGCAGGAACGTTTAAGCGCACCGGTGATGAGGAAACCGATAAGGTACTGGCTTCTGAATTATTAAAAGACCCTAAGGAAAATGCCGAACATACTATGCTTGTTGATCTTGCCCGTAATGACTTGTCGAGGCATGCGCACAATGTAGAAGTGGCAAAATATAAGGAGCTTCAGTTTTATTCGCATGTGATACATATAGTATCCCGAGTGACAGGAGAACTTGATGATATCGATAATCCAATGAAAGCTTTTCTTGATACTTTCCCGGCTGGTACACTTTCCGGCGCCCCAAAAGTAAGAGCTCTTCAGCTTATTTCTGAACTTGAACCTCAGGCCCGTGGATTTTATGGAGGCTGTATCGGTTATATAGGTTTTGATGGAGATCTTAATCAGGCTATAACAATAAGAAGTTTTTTAAGTAAGGATAATACTTTGTTTTTCCAGGCCGGTGGCGGGATAGTTGCAAAGTCTGATCCTCAGAGCGAACTTCAGGAGGTGCATAATAAACTTGGGGCTCTGCGTAAATCACTCATACTTGCCGATGAGATATCTAAGGCAAACAACCTCTCTTTTGTAAAATAATCAATCAGTAATATTATGAAAGAATTACTTTATTCGCTATATAATCACAATACATTATCGAGAGATGAAGCATGCGATATCCTTCTTAACATTGGCAGGCAGAAATATGACCCTTTTCAGATAGCCTCATTTATGACTGTATTTCAAATGCGTGGCATAACACTCGATGAACTGGGCGGATTCAGAGACGCGCTTCTTCAAACCTGTACATCTCTGGACTTATCAGAATACGGAGCCGTGGATATAGTTGGTACGGGTGGGGATAACAAGAATACATTTAATATATCTACAGCTGCGTCGTTTGTAGTAGCGGGAGCGGGTTATCCGGTTATAAAGCATGGAAACTATGCGGCAACATCAGTTAGTGGGGCATCAAACGTGCTTGAGTATCATGGTGTGAAATTTGCCAAGGATAAAGATTCAATAAAACGTATTATAGACGGATGTGGCTTTGCATATCTTCACGCTCCGCTTTTTCATCCTATAATGAAAGAGGTTGCCCCCATCAGGAAGGCACTTGCTGTTAGAACATTTTTTAATATGATGGGTCCACTCGTAAACCCTGGTCTGCCTAAACGTCAACTCCTCGGTGTTTATAATCTAAAGATGGGCAGACTGTATAATTATCTGTTTCAGCAGGATGGTTCTGATTATTGTATCGTGCACTCACTTGACGGATACGATGAGATATCACTTACTGGTGAATTTAAAGTTTTCAATAATACGCATGAACAGATTCTAAAAACTACAGACGTGGGTATGGTTCAGAATAAAGAATCTGACTTATATGGTGGCGAAACAATAAAAGAGGCTGCCGGTATGTTTGACTCAGTACTGGAAGACAGATCAACTCAGGCTCGTAAGAATACAGTTATAATTAATGCCGCATATGCTATAAAAACTTTTGAAAAAGATAAAAGTATTGATGAGTGTATAGAGATAGCAAGAGATTCGATAGAGTCTAAGAAAGCTTTTAATGTGTTTAGGAAATTTGTATATCTATCTTCAAATTTATAAGTCATGAATATTCTTGATAAAATCATATCAGATAAAAAGAAATATGTAGAGCAGTGTAAAGCGATAAATAATACTTGTTTTGATAGTATTATAAGTGAGCGTACGCAGTTTCATTCTTTAAAAGAATCAATACTCAATTCATCAAACGGGATAATAGCTGAGTTTAAAAGGAAGTCTCCTTCTAAAGGATTTATAAACGAGCATGCAAAGGTAGATGAGATTATACCTATGTATGATAAGAGCGGTGTGGCAGGCATTTCTATTCTAACTGATGCACCTTATTTCGGAGGGGAAATCAGTGATCTTATATCAGCAAGAAGACTTACTAAAACTCCATTACTACGAAAAGACTTTATAGTTGATGAGTATCAGATTTATGAAGCTTGCGCGATAGGAGCGGATGCCATATTATTGATAGGTGAGTGTCTTACAAAAGAACAGGTCTATAGATTTGCCGCACTTGCCAAATCACTGAATCTTGATGTACTTTATGAGGTACACTCTGAAAATGATATTGACTCTTATAATGAATATATAGATATCGTTGGCGTTAATAACCGCGATTTGAAGCTTTTCCGTACTGATATAGATCGGAAGAGCGTCGTGTAGGGAAAGAGTGTACGTCCTGGTGTA
>CAMTOT010000294.1 GCA_947074165.1 uncultured Bacteroidales bacterium | reverse complement strand
TATAAGACTGTCAGTATCATATATTGAATCTGATTCTATCACGTTTAAGATACCTAAAAATATGTATGTCGAATCTCGCCCTGTGCCATTTGCGGTAGAAACCGATTTCGGCTCGTTTGTTTCTTTTGTCGTAATAAATGATGACAAGATTATTGTTAGTCAAAAACTTAGTGTTAAATCCGGTTATCATGATAAAGAGAGATACAACGATTTTGTAGCATTTTTAAAAAAAATTACAACTGAATATAATAATAAAATCGTATTAAATACTAAGAAATAACGATAGCAGAAGTGACTATTAGGTATATCTACTGATATGTGATTCGGTTAAAAGGAAATTCCTGAGAAAATATTATGAGTCATTTTGATTCAAATATTTTCTCAGGAATTTTCCTTTGTATTATATTGTAGTATGAGATTAGTGATTGCCACAAATATGCCCATCCGCGTGAGCGCTGCATCCTACACCCGAATCAGAAACCATACCGTCTACCCAATCGTTGACAAGTTCTGCCACATCACCGCTACAACCTCTCACAACATTTATACCTTCTCCTTCAAGTTTGTTTTTGGCACCTTCACCCATATTACCTGCAAGCATAAGCTTTACACCCATATTTTTTAATGTTGATGCAATATTTGACTTACATCCGCAACCTTGCGGTGACATGAGTTTTTCACTTGAGGTAACTTTACCATTCTCTACATTAAATATTGTATAATGATCACAATGCCCGAAATGATCATCAACATTACCGTTATTAGTTGGAACTGCTATTTTCATAATAATTCTTTTATGTTATCTTAATATAACCTTATAATCTTAAATTAGTTCAGCAGTAAAGTTATCTAATATATATTGTTGTTCAATTAAATTTATCATGTTATTAATAGAATTAATTTATTGCAGAAGTCTGATTCTTGGAAAAACATATTTACTGTTGCCATCATTAAAATGAATCTTTACCGGCGGTATCAACGCGCTTAGAACATCGGCGAAGCTATCGTCGGGGGATGGAACATTGTATGTAGTAATACAAGAGAAATCAGTCGCGTCGATTGCATAATAAATATCATCTGAAGCAGAAGTAACTCTTACTGTCCAGTCAAACATATTTCCGATTATAGTAATTGCGCTCGTTTCAGGATCAAATCCCTTTATATCTATTCTTGCCAACTCACAGCTTTTTGATTTAAGGGCGTAGAAGTTGTTATTCGTATCAGTAACTAATCCGATTAGGTTCTTATCACGGAATTCAGTAACGTACAAATATTTAAGTACAATACCGTCAGGCAAAGGTATATGACGCACGTAAGGTCGTCCTTTTGTTTGTTTAAGATGGAAGAGTTTACCATCATTATCAAGAATAAGATATCCCTCATCATATTCCTTCTTTGAGGTCGGATTGCCTGCTATGTATGAAGCCGGAAACCGGAAGCCTTTAGTATCGAGCATATCTGTAAACATTGCGCTTTTATCAATATTCACACTGTTTGTTTCTGCGTCGACAAACTCAATAGCTTTGTTAGTGATGCGAAATACATCATCAGGCATTTTAAGATCTACCCTACCCGACATTGACTCAAGTAATGGAAAAATACTCAATTTTGGTGCATTTATTCCATATGGGGTACTTCTGAAAGTAAACAATGAACTTTGTACCTCACGATAAGTCACAGGTATCTCTTTTATAGTTTCCGGAAAACGATCATCAGCCAAAAGCTGGCGAGAATAAAAACATGGCAGGATAGAATCAAACTGATGGTCTGTATACAGATTTCCGTGAAGATCAGTTTTGCAGAATTTACCAGTATTGTCTTTGCCACTCATTACGAAGTCATCCACAACACAACTATACAGAGTAAATGGTTTTTGTGATGCTTTAGCAGTAAAGAATGAGTAACACCACGGAAGCTGCCAAATAAATATCAGTGCAACGGTCAGATAGAAAAATAATTTGCTGAATTTTACCATAATGATCTGTATAATTAGTCTTGAACTCCTGTTTTAAATCTTGATATCGAAAGTATGCTCAATGTAGAAGCTGCTATTGTGTAGAGTGCTAATATTGGCATAAACGCATAATAGGATCCCGCTACATTTGAAATAAAAAATATTTTTAGCATAAATACACTCACAATAATATTTATAAGTCTTCTTTTCCATGTCGGCTCTATAGTAATCCATGCTGTAAATAAATATGACAGGATACCGGCAAGATACCACACCAGAGAGTGAGAAAGGATATTAGATACCATTTCAGGCATGAGAACACGACTCATCATAGTCCAGAGAATGATAAATGATAATAAAAAAACTCCTGTCAGAGCTGCTACACCATAACCAACCATCAGCATACCAAGTTTTGTATATGACACAGGCAGATGAAGAGTCAGTTTTAGACATTTACGGTGCATCTCAGGGACATACTGAAACAGTCCAAGCAGGATACCGAATATAACAGGTAGCCACTGTATAAGATCTATAAATAGAGCATCCTTTTGCAGTATAACTTCCCATATATGCATGGCTCCTTTCAGATTTACTATACGATACAGATTCATCATCATGTATAAAGAGAATCCGGATAACGTAAGAGCCGCAGCGAGTATGAACCATCTGGTCTTTATATACTCTTTTAAAAATAATATTCTTAACATTTCAGGCACTTTAATATTAATATTTACCGGTCAGCCCTATAAAGGCATCTTCAAGACCAAGATTTACAGAATAACATTCTCTTACACCCTGTGAGTCAAGATTTGCAAGCACATCTTTCTCAGGCAGAAACGAGTAAACTTCAAACTCTCCCTTATATATTGACGGATTATACATATCTGTTTTATCGCTAAGTGAAAATCCGTCTGCTACACGTCCCTCGTAGCGTCTGAAGTTGTTAAGAAGATCATTAACCGGTTGCTGAGTCAATATGCGTCCGTAATCCATAATGATACATTCGTCAATCAGGCGCTCCATGTCTTGTATAATGTGAGATGTCAGAAATATTGTTTTATTCTCAGAGTGCGCATATTCAGATAAATAATCAACAAACAGTCTGCGATAGCCAGGGTCAAGACCAAGAGAGAAGTCATCGAGGACTAATAGTTCAGGATCCTGTGCCAGTATAAGCCCTAAGGCTACCTGGGAGCGCTGACCGCAAGACATGCGCGATATGCTCTGTCCCGGAGCTACCTGAAGACGGCGCATGAGCTCGTAGTATGCTTCGCGTTTCCACTTTGGATAGAACGCAGAGTAGAATTTCTCAATCTGCTCTATATTCATAAACTGATATTGCACATGCCCTTCTATAAGAAGACCTATCTCGCGACGAGTCTCAGGGTGCATTTTTGTGATGTTTTCTCCAAAAATCAGACACTCCCCGCTGTGGGGCTGAAGGTATCCGCTCAGGATATTGATTGTAGTCGTTTTTCCTGTACCATTTTTTCCGAGAAGACCCAATATGCGTCCCTTGGGAACCGAAAAGCTCAGGTCCTCATAAATTTTTCTTTTGCCGTAATAGTGAGTCAGATTACGGCATTCAATTATATTTTCCATTGTTTAATTTCAAAAAAATAGTAAAAATATGATAGGTATAAGTATTCCGATTATAAGTTCTATGCCACCACGACCTATAATACCATATTTACCTTTCATCATAAATACTCCTGTAAGCACTATTATAATAAGCGATATTGAGAATATGTCAGAGAACCATGTCCACCAACTGCCAGGGTTATAGTGTAGTTTTGTCATAGCTCCTATTATAACTCTCGGAGAAATAACCTCAGCCACACCATGTCCGGTATTGATGTCAACTTCTATTACAGAACCGCCCTTAACGAATACTTTCAAACGTTTGTCTGAAGGAAAGTAATATTTAGTGACCGATTTGCCCGGAATATATTTCTCTGTAATAACTAAGACCATATTTTCCGTGATATTTTCTTTTTCAGTTTTAAGATCCATATCTGTAAACTCAATACGTTCAATACTGTAGTTTGGATTTATCTTATCACGATGATTCATAACTATACCGGATATGGCATAAATAAGAAGTACACCGGTAAAGAAAAATGAAAGATCACGATGAACAACTCTGCATAATTTACGAAACTTATTACTGTTGAATATCATAAGAGATAGCGTCTACATGATAAAAAGAAAGATACTCT